>CAYYBV010000125.1:0-5902 GCA_964469675.1 uncultured Verrucomicrobiota bacterium | reverse complement strand
GCTCGTTGAAAATCGGCAGTTGCACCGTCACGCGTGGCCATTCAGTGTAAACACAAACAGGTTTGGTCCGTCCGGCGCGATTCTTGTGGTAGAGGTAAAGCATTAAAAAGGCGTGAGCGGCGTAAATCGTCAGCACGAGCATGAGCGCGGTGTAAAGCACCAGTAAAAATATGTCCAATGCTGACATGTCTCAAACCCAAAACATCACAAGGTGTTCTGTTTAGTTCTTATTGTGAACGACTGTCAAATCTGGAAAAGTGTTTAACAGTCCCGCTGGTTTTGTCAATTGTGAATTACATTTGTTTGACGGTCAATTTTAGCGTCGCGATGCTGCGAAGCGGTTAGGGCGCGGTGAAAAATGGCGTGTGGCATGCTGCCCGCGCTGGGCGCCCCGTGGTCCTCTGGGCGGCGGCTGGGCCGCCGCGCCGGTGGCGGTGCGGGCGCTTTCGGAATGATAGGCGTGTTTTAAATCGACAGGAACGTTTTTGCGGATCAGGCGCTCGATGTCGCGCAGGTAGTTGCGTTCTTCGGCACAACAAAAGGAAATTGCGTCGCCTTCGGCGCCCGCGCGGGCGGTACGGCCGATGCGATGCACGTAGGTGTGCGGTTCATTGGGTAGGTCATAGTTGATTACGTGCGTGATGCCGTCCACGTCGATTCCCCGTGCCGCAATATCCGTTGCGACAAGTACACGCATGCGCCCGGCTTTAAACCCCGTCATAGCCTGGGTGCGCGCGCTCTGGCTCTTGTTGCCGTGAATCACGGCAGTCTTAATGCCGGCTGAAAGGAGAATATCGGCCACCCGGTTGGCCACGTGCTTCATCTGTGTGAACACCAGCACTTTGTTAATGGTTGGGTCACGTAACATCGTGACCAGCAGGATGGGTTTGTCTTTCTTGTCCACGAATAAAACTTTTTGCGTGATCTTCTCGACGGCAGGTTGGTCGGGTGTCACGGTAATGTGCACTGGGTCGTGAACCATGGCCCGTGCCAGTGTGATGACTTCGGGTGCCAGCGTTGCGGAAAAAAAAAGCGATTGGCGTCTGGATGGCAGCGCTGCGATTATCCGGCGAACATCGCGAATGAATCCCATGTCCAGCATGCGATCGGCTTCGTCGAGCACAAATATTTCAATGCCGTCCAAACGCACTTGCCGCTGCTGCATCAGGTCGAGCAAGCGCCCGGGCGTGGCGACGACGATGTCTACGCCGCGGCCCAAGGCCGCCACCTGTGATTGCTGGCCGACGCCGCCGAATATCACAGTATGCTTGATTGACAAATGCCGGCCGTAGGCACGGATGCTGTCGCCGATTTGTGCCGCGAGTTCACGTGTTGGCGTCAGGATCAGTGTCCGTGGTCGTCCGCGCTGGGGCTGTGCCTTGTGTTGGGTAAGATGTTGCAGTATCGGTAGGATAAATGCGGCGGTCTTGCCCGTGCCAGTTTGGGCGCACCCTAGAAGGTCGCGTCCGGCAAGCAAATGTGCAATGGACTTGGCCTGGATCGGCGTGGGGGTGACATAACCCTCCTCGGCTACGGCGCGCTGGATTTCAGGCAGGAGATTTGCAAAAACACTATGTGGTGCCGCCGGCATACTTGGCGGGGTTATTTGAGCCGTGCGCGGCTGCGGAATTACATTTTGATGGTACGCATGGCGTGGCTGTAATCCAGAGGGGGGATGGCCTGCCATTGGCTTTTGATTTGGGATGTGAATAGACGATGCTTGATTGCTGTGCATGGGAACTCCAGGTCCGGACATATTGTTTCTCTGCCTGCCGGACGCATGGAGGAGAAATGATCGCGCAGTACTCATGTATGTAAACATGGAGGATGGTCGGTTGTCAAGCGCTGTTAACATTCTTGCGTGGCGTTTTCAAAACTGGCATTTTTGGAGCGAGCCAATGTGGGCTGCGATATATCTTCATGAGGATCGGTTGGTAAACAAAACAAACTGGATTTTTATCAGGGCGTTTCTTAAGGATCGATACGGTCCCATCCAGGTGTTCACATAGGATGGCCCGAGTGCCGGAGATGCCCTGTGTGGGGAAAGTGTCTTGTTCAAAATGGACGTGGCCACCTATGGCGGTTTTGGGGACGGGTAGAGATCCCTTTCCGTATCGCCCAATGACGGACTTGATAACGGGCCAGCACGACCCTGTAGAGCCGATCAACCTCTCTGGCCGCGAACACATTGAAACCCTGGATCGATGATCGCAAAAAGCTACAATCTGCTCATTCCAGGGGTCCGTATGGTTGTCACCGGACACACCGGGACGCCAAACATCGGCCTTTCCCGCAGACCGAGCCTTCAGATATTTGCTGCGCAACTTGTCGCGCCTACTCTTGCCTACGCGCAGCGATTCGCACGCCTATTCAATAGGTATCCATGTGAAATTAAATATTCAATTTTTTTGGCCATGGCGATAATTATGGGCTTGAATGCAATCGGCGGATCAAGCACAGTAGCGGTATTATGAATCGGTTGGCCTGCATATTACCTAGCCGTGCTTTCATACCGGCGTGGCTCTTACTGGCGCTGTTCTTCGCCTTCGGCTTATTTGACCATTCCTTGTGGTCCAGCAACGACACGCGTGAAGGCGCCATGATTCGTGAAATGGTTCGCGAAGGCGTCTGGGTCACGCCGGTTTTCAACGGTCAGGCTTACCTCGAAAAGCCGCCGCTCCTGCATTGGACAGGTGTGATCCTGTGCAAAGTTTTTGGCCGTGTAAATGAGGGATTAGTGCGTCTGCCGGCGGCCTTGTACGGATTCGGCGCTTTGTGGATAATCGGGTTGTGGGCGCGCGACATGGGCCATGAACGTGCCGGCGTTGTGGCCGCCTTCCTGTGTGCTACCTCGGTGCTTTATTTTGAATATGCCCGTATTGTGCTCACCGACATGGCTTTGGTTTTCATGGTTGTCTTGTCGCTGTATCTTTTCTGGAAAGCTTATGCCGCCGGTACCTACAAACTTATGCGCTGGCTGGCATTTTTGACAGTATCAACCGGTGCTTTTTATGCCAAGGGTCTTATCGGGCCGGGCTTGGTGTTGGTATCGGTGGGGTTTTTTCTGCTGTGCCGGCGAGAATGGAAGCTGATCATTCGTTTGGGCTTGGCCTTTAGCGTGATATTTGTGTTGGTGCTGGCCCCCTGGGTCACGGCTTTGTGGCATACGGGTGGCGGTGTGGCCGTTTGGCCGTTGTCAGACTTGGATTCCGTCAAGCGCTTTTTAGGCAAATCGCTCTACAGTGTCTTTTGGGAAAACCAGTTCGGCCGATTCCTGGCTTTCAATGATCCTAATTTACCGCTTGACCCGTATTATGTTCACAAGGAAAGTGTATTGTATTATCTGTTCAGCATCCCAGTCCGACTGATACCCTGGACGCTGTTGGTCGTGGCCGCGCTGGTTTCCTGGTTCCGACCAAAAAGCCCGGCAACCGGGTTGCCGTCATTGTTTATCAGGTTTGCTTTGGTTTGCATGCTGGCGCTTCTGCATGTTTCATCTGCGAAAGCAGCCTGCTATGCCTTGCCGCTATTTCCTATACTGTTCCTGATGACTGGAGTCTGGCTGGAAGACACTGTTGTCCGCTGGCATTCCACTCTCGACCGATACCTGATCGGTTGGACATTCGTTGTGGTTGGTGTCGCAGCGCTGGTGGTGCCCTTGGGCTATGTTTTGGCTTTTTTAGCTGCGATCAAGGTTGTGTGGGCGCCGGGTCCTGGCATAGCGCTCATTTGTTGTGGGTTGGCGCTAATGACCTTGCTGTTTGGCGGGTATGCTGAAATCCGGCTCTGGCAGGCATTCCGGTCGGGCCGACGGGTTGATGCTATTCTATCGGCTCCTCTGGTCCTGTCGGTAATTGTTCTTCTTGATGCTGCAGTTTTCATGCCGGCAGTGAATTTTCAGCGAACCTATGAGCCATTGGCCGCCATGGTTAAAGAGGAGTTGAATGCCGGGACACGCATTGCCATGGCTGGACGGCATGAACGCGATTTGGGCGCCCTGATGTTTTATCTGGATTCGCGCTTGGAGGTTATCTCGCTCGAAAATGACGGGGAATGTGCCGGCTTTCTTTACAGTCGACCCGGACCGGCGGGCATTGTCGTTGCCGAGAGTGATTTTATCCGTGTCGGTCGCCAACTGACGGGAAATTTTTTTCGTAGCATTCAGTCTGCGTGTCGTGGACATAAGAGCTCTGAATTCTGGCTGTTTGTTAATTATGTATTAAAGTAAAATCATCAAAAACCAGCATCGAAGACAGTCTGATCGATTTTGGCGCGGGCATGCAACCATCTGCCATCTCTAAGATTACCTTCCATGAATACTTGCAATCAATCACCAGAACGGACGAGTGTTTGCCGCCTGATCATTTTTGTTTTGGTGGTGCTGGTGATCATTGCCGGTGTTTTGAGCAGTTGGGAATTGGTATTCAAGGATCGATTGGCAACCAAGCATTGGGGCGAGGTGGAGCAGGGGCGCATCTATCGCTCTGGCCGCCTCCCTCTGGATCGTGTCCGGGCCACGCTGGCCAACCATAACATTCGTGTCTTGGTTGATCTTACCGAGAATAACCCAGCTAACCGGTTTCAGCTTAAGGAGCGTGCGGTGGCCTTGGCCATGGGGGTTGAGTACCACAATTTTCCTTTAATTGGAGATGGCACGGGGGATATCGCTAATTATGCCGATGCCATTGTGGTCATCTGCCGTTCCCGGGGCGAGGGTAAGCCGGTTTTGGTGCATTGTGCTGCGGGCGCTCAACGCACGGGCGGCGTTGTGGCCGCCTACCGGCTTCTGGTGGAAGGTTGTTCGCCGGCAGTGGCCCGTGCTGAGCTTCGGCAATATGGATGGAAACCTGACAAGGATCAGGTTTTAATTGATTACCTTAATCGAAATATGCCTGCTTTAGCCGAGCAATTAAAAGTGCGGCAGGTCATTCCATCCATTCCCACACCCATGCCATTCTTATAGCTTAGTCGGGATCAGGCATGCGCTTCGGACTTGACAATGCTGATGATAACGCGCCACACTATAAATTTGTATGGTATAAGCGTATGAAATTTTTATTTTTCAAGCAACTCGCGTTTTCTGCGTTCTTTGCGTGCAGTCTGTCCGCAGACGTCCCGAATGTGCATGACCAGTCGGACATAGCGCTGGCGGGCGACGGGTTACGGGCGGCAGACCACGCGAGGCGTCTGGCCAAATCTGGTTTTGTGGGGCAGGGTTCGACCGCAGGCCTGGTCTTTAACCAAGCGGGCATACCGTCGTTTAAATGTGGAGATATGCGCGCGCGTGGTATGCCGTTTCGGGCACGGTCATTTTTAGCCAACGCGAAGCCGGGCCTCATTTCGGTGGTATGGTCGTCGGAAAAATTTGGCGTCCATCCGCAAAACCGCACCGCGATGAGCAGGGACGTGCGCCTCGTTGTTAGCGCAGAAGTCATGAATGCTTTGATGGATTCTGAAGATGCTTTGTTTTGCTGGCCCCATTATCGGCGGCCCCTGTTTTTACAGGCAAGCGTCTGGCCATGTGCTGTATGGTTTTGTGGTCCGGCGGTGCAGTTTGGTGTTGCCGGCAGTTCCGGTCGCGTCGATATGGTCGGTATGATGCCGCGTTTAAAAAAAGTTTTCATGAATGAAGGCGTTCCGCAGCAATGGGTATGGCTGGCGGAAGTTGAATCGGCGCTTAATCCACGGGCCAAAAGTTCGGCGGGGGCGGTGGGGCTTTTTCAATTAATGGCAGGTACCGCTCGTCGTTTCGGGCTGGACACGTCTGCATCGGATGATCGCATGGAGCCAGAAAAGAGTGCCAGCGCAGCGGCACAGTATTTAAAGATTCTGCATCAGGAATTCGGCTGCTGGTCGCTTGCCCTGGCGGCATATAACGCTGGCGAGGGACGAGTCAGAGAAA
>CAYYBV010000124.1:4782-5963 GCA_964469675.1 uncultured Verrucomicrobiota bacterium | reverse complement strand
CCTATGAACATGGCCACCAGTCCTCCAATAGTGAGCACTCCGTGTGTTGCGGCTATAATATCCACGATAAATAGCACAATGGCCAGCATAATTAGTAAAATTCCGGCGTAATTCACCGACAAGGTTTGGAGCGCAAAAAAGGCCAGTATCAGGGAAATGGCGCCCACCACGCCCGGTAGAATTGCGCCGGGATTTGCCAGCTCAAAATACAGTCCCATCAGACCGAGCATCAAGAGGATATACGCCAGATTGGGGTTGGCGATGACTTGCAAGAGGTCGTCATGCCAGTTCATGTCGAAGCGCGTTAACACGGCCCCCCTGGTTTTCAATGTTACGGTGCGCTCACTGAGTTTGACGGTGCGCCCGTCCAGCATGGTCATCAGTTTTAAAGTGTTCGGCGCCACCAGGTCAATTACCCTGCGCGCCAGGGCCTCGGTTTCCGAGAGCGATACACTGTCCTTGACCGCCGAATTTGCCCAATCAATATTGCGTCCCCGCTTTTCGGCAATGGAACGGATGTAAGCCGCTGCGTCGTTGGCAATTTTGGCTGCCATGTTGGTGTCAGTTTGCAATGATTGCCCGATTGATACGGGATGGGCGGCGCCAATGGCCGTGCCCGGCGACATGGCCGCCACATGCGCGGCCATGGCAATGAAGGCGCCAGCCGAGGCCGCGCGCGATCCGGGAGGTGCTACGAAAACTACCACCGGGACTTTGGCCGACATGATGTGTTTGATGATGGCGCGCATCGAATCATCCAGGCCGCCGGGGGTATCCAGCTCAAACACCACGCATTCGACTTTTTGTTGTTCCGCGCGTTCGATGGCTGCGATCATAAACTTGGCCGTAATGGGGCCGATGCTGCCATCAATCTTTGCGACCAACACCTCTTCGCCGCCGACGTCCATCTGCAGGCCGAGGGCCAGCAGGGTCATGGCAAGAATCCGTTGTGGTATCATGATTTTTTACTCGATCTGGCCTGTTCCGCGTGGCGCGTTGCAATATGAGCGATACGCCCCAGATGCCCCGCTGGTTTTTCAAGGCCGATTTTAATTGTGTAGTAAAGGCGTGCGAAAGTATGCCGTCCCCAGAGCTCAACTAGAAACTTCAAATTGGGGCCGCCGCCAAAATTACCGATTGGAATAATTCGGGAAAGCAAGTTCTGCTTTAGAACCCGGCTG
>CAYYBV010000124.1:584-4772 GCA_964469675.1 uncultured Verrucomicrobiota bacterium | reverse complement strand
GGTAACGCGTTGTGTTTTCATGTGTTTATTGCCGCAACATGCAGGCTGCGTGCTTTCCGTATTCCCATAACTTGGTCCAGGGCATCAGGCGCAGGCGCCATGGCGCAGAATTCCATATGCCAGCCTGGTGTTTTTGGAAGCGTTTGAGCGGTGTGTGATTCCCGGCAAAATCGTCCATATGATGCATATGGCGCAGGAGCGCCACCTCGTGCGCATGTGGAAATGCCAGGCGACTGACCAGTAGCGCGTTGAGCCATGGCTTCATGTCGCGCGCCTTGTAGTCAAGCAGGCGCATGGCGGATGCTTGGCGCGTGGCGGCGTCAAGGATGCCAGCGCGTAATGGTGCATAATAATCGCTTTGCACTTGCTCGTTACGGGTAAAGACATCGTCTTGTTTGCGGAATTCGAGCTGGAAGCCATTGCCTTGTAGCCGGTAACCCAATAGGCCGGGGTGTGGGGCGCGGGTTACTTCCTCAAACAGGTCGCGGGCGGTCATGATTAAGCTGCCGGCGAAGTCGAATTTTGTGCGATCAAAGACATAGCCCTCAATGCGGTTTTCGGCTGATGCCGGGAACGGGAAGCTGCCGGCCAGCGCGAATACAAAACCATGCAGGCGCGGTCGGTCGTGCCGGTGGGCCACGGCCTGGAAGAGAAACCGCTGAATGGTGCCGAGCCAGCCAATGTCCACTACGGCCACGTCAGGCTGGTCAAAGAAATGCTCGTTGGCCAGGTAGCGCTGAAGTGCCGTGGAACAGTCCTGTGTTTGACGCTTGATTTCCGCCTGGAAGCCAGGATCTTCGAGCAGGCGTTTGAATTTATCGCCTGCCGCCCTGTTCCATCCGGCGTGATAGCGGCTGAGTACGTCATCGATTTGCAGCCCGTGGCGCCGGAGATGCGGCCTTAATGATTCCGGGTCCAGGCCGAAGACCCGGTACAGGTCGCGGATATCACGGCTGGTTGATGGCAGCAAAGCTATCGCGGCATTCTCCGGATCAAGCCCGCGCACCGCGCAGGATGGCCCAGCCAGTGCCGCGCGGCTGACATAGAGATAATGGGCAGAGGGCGCTTGCCCGTCCGGGAAGAGCATGGGTGCCATTTTTTTCCAGATTTGCAGAAGCAGTTCGCCCTCCCGTGAAAAAAAATAGATGCGCTTAAGCTGCCGTGCCCGGCATTGCTCGGCGATGTGCTGGATAAAAGCACAAAGAAATGGGGCAAAGAAGTTGTGCCCGGCCACATAGAGCGGCTCACGCGGCATATTTTCAGCTTCCAGCGGCAATGCCAACTGCTGGAGGAGTCGTCCGCGCCAGAAGGGGCGCTTCCTTGCAATCGCCCAATAACGGCCGATAATGGCTTTGCGGGCCATTTCGGAGGGGTCGCGCAGGACAGCCGCGGCATACAGGCCATATTCCATAGGCCGTAACCCATCCGAAATTGGATTGTCGCCGATGTGTAACCAGCGTGCCGGGTCAAGCTGGAAACTTTTGCGAATCAGCGGCCAAGCCGCACCGGAAGCCTTGGCTTGACAAGTGTCGGCGGAAGACACAATCCCATCCACGAGTGCTTCCAGGCCAGCGGCCACGATCAGGCGCTTAATGTGCGTTGCCGGCAGGTACATGTCCGACACCAGGATGATGCGCTTGCCCTGCTGGCGCATGCGCGCCATAAAATTACGAATTGCAGCGCGTGGCACAAGCATGCCGCTTTCAACCGCCAATTCATAGTCGGTCACTTCCTTAAGTAAATCTTGAATGCTGGCGTCTGAATAGTGCGGAAAAATACGTTTGAGCATGGCAACCATGAAATCTGGGTAACTCGCTTCAGCATCGGGATAAGTTTGCCCGTTTTGCCGCCGGAACATTTTTTCCGCGCGGTTGCGGAGACGCAGGATGTTTGCGGCTGTCCAGCATTTGCCAGCAGAGGCTGCCCGCATGGCGATGAAATGTGCCACGGGTAATTTGAGCAGATCGGGGTTATGGACGCGCCGAATCAAGACGGTATCAAACACGTCAAGTGATACGGTGTCGAACTTGGCGCTGATTTTAACGCACCAGGCGGACAGGTCTTCACTGCTATGGAATGTGCGCCATTTCATTTGAAAAACAGGCGGTAAAGCGCGTTTGTTGCCGGCCGCAATGGTGACGGGATACGCATCTGGCGGCGAACTGATGCCAGTTCGTTTTCCAGTTCAACCAGGCGGTCGGAGCCGGTTGCGACCAGTTTGCGGACATTTTCCGGCAGGCTCGCCAGCATATATTTACGGACCAGTTCGCAATTTTGTTCGCGCGCGACCAGCGCGTTCTGGCTTAATGTGTTATGGTCATGCAGGCGGTAACGGAGCAGGGGCGCATTGTGCAGATAAACCACTTGTCGCGGGAAGGCGAGCAGAGCGCGAAAAATGTAGTCGTAATCGTGCAGATAACGCAGGGGGGCAAAAGGGCCGATGGCGCGGGCCGCCTCGCAAGATAGGAAAAGATTTGAGGTTGTAACCATCAAGTTGCCTTTAAGAAAAGCAATAAACAAATCACCGCATTCAAAGTAAAACTGACGGTTTTTCAGGTGCCAGCGCAGCCAGTAGTGACTGCTGTCCGTGATGCCTTGGCCGGCCGCATCGATCGGGGTCACATCGGTAAACAAACAGGCGGCCTTGGTTTGCTGCTGATGCGCGAGTAATACTTCCAGCCGATTAGGCGCATAAATGTCATCCGAATTAAGAATGGCGATGAATTGACCGCGGGCCAGGTCGATGCCATTGTTTAAAGCATTGTAAGCGTCCTGATTGGATTGGTGATGATAAGTCAGGCGCGGGTCCTTAAATCTTTGCACGGCGGCTGCCGTGCCATCCGTGGAGCCGTCGTCAATCACGATCAATTCCAGGTTGCGAAAAGTCTGGGTAAGTACGCTGTCCACCGCCGCGCCGACAAAACGCTCATGGTTGTAGGCGGGAATGATTACCGATATGACGGGGTTGGTCATGTAACGCTTATCGTAGCATGGGAATGGAAGATTTCAAGATTGAATTAGGGGCGATTCGGGAGATTGGAAGTATGCCTCCAAAAGCGACTACCAATTATTACCGGTCATGCTATAATGCCGTCTATGGAATTGTTGTATGCCAAATATAACCGCCACCGTCTGCCTGCTTTTCAGATTGAAACCTCGATCTGGCGTGACGGTGATCGAAAATTTGTGCTTAAAAAAGCACTTGTGCCCGATGCGCTTGAACATCTTCAACGTTTGCGGGAACAGGCCGCGCCAATTCGGCGTAGCCTGCGTGGTGAATGTCTAAAGTTGCCGGAAGTTGCAGGTGTTGATGCACAAACCCTGCGGTTCGATTTCGTGGAAGGCCGTAGCTTGGATGCCTTGCTGGTCAACGCTTTCATTGAGCAGGACCAAGCGCGATTTATGGGTATAATTGCCGACTACCAGGCGTTGTTGCAAAACGCGTTTACCACTGTTCCCGTGCCGGTGTTAACGGATGCCATGCGGCAGATCTTTGCGCTGACATCATTGGTGGAGATTGAAGGGCTTGGGCCATTCCTGACACCGGCCCTGGTAGACCTGGTGTTTGAAAACATTATTGTGAACGGCGACCGGCGTTATCTTATTGACCACGAATGGGTTTTCGAGGGATGCCTGCCGGTTTCGTTCGTCTTGTTCCGCAGCCTGTTTTATTTTTATGCTAAAAACAAGGCGTTTGGTATCGATGCCTGGATGCCGCTGTCCACGGTTCTGGAGCGCTTTGCCATTTTGCCGGAAACAGTCCGCCGCTATCGGAAAATGGACGAAGCCTTCCAGTCATATGTCTTCGGCTGCGAGCGTTGTTATCGCTACAAGGAGCGCTACGCCAAATATGCCTATTCCGTGCCGTGGTTCCTGGAAACCATCGAAAACCAGCGGAAAGTGATTGCTGTGATGCAAAACAGCCGCGGCTGGCAGTTTGTGCAGAAAACCGGCCGCTTGATGGACAGGTGTTTTCCGCCGGGTGCCCGTCGCCGCCGTTTCCTGGAGCGTATCCTGCGTTGCATCCAAGTCTTTGTGTGATACGCGAGACGGGTAGGGCGTTAAGCCGACAAGTAGAACCCCAGCGTAAAATCACCGTGTTATGTCCTGGCGCCGGCCAGGGCGGATACCATGCCGCAGGCAAGATTTTGAATTTTTGATCCTCTTCAATGGTTATAAGAATCTGGT
>CAYYBV010000124.1:0-574 GCA_964469675.1 uncultured Verrucomicrobiota bacterium | reverse complement strand
GACCGAACTCTTCCCAAGGCTGTTTTTGTTGACTTAAGTCATGTTCTGACTGCTTGCCGTAGCCAGTCCTGCCCAAATGACCTTTTGACATGTTATTAACAGGCAGTTATCAGCCTGTTGATGATAACCAAGCGGAATAAACATTTCATTCATCGGAAATGCGTCTGCTTTGGGCTTTAGTTTAGCCTGAATTTACCCTGAAAAATAATTCAAAATAATTGTTGACAATTGGTGGGTAAAAGTGTCAAATAGTGTCATCAAAGGGGGTCAAGTGGAAGATAATGACATAGAACGACCGGAGCCGGGGATGGGTAGTGGGGGATTTACCAGTAATTTCCTGCATGCGCTGGATCCCAAAAAACGCCTCACCATACCGTCCGTTTGGCGCGCGGAAGTGGGCGCCCCAAAAAGTCTCTATGTCCTGCCCGGTCTCAATAACGAAAAATGCCTGTATGTCTATCCGGCCCGTGAAATGGCGAAGCGCTTGGATAAATTCCGCAAAATCGGGATTGGCGATAAAAAGGCGCGGCTCTTTGCGCGCATCCTGGCTTCTCGTTCCGATTTAGTAGCCTGG
>CAYYBV010000123.1:0-5992 GCA_964469675.1 uncultured Verrucomicrobiota bacterium | reverse complement strand
CATGTCGTCAAAACCGTGCATTTGTCCCGCCGCCTTATTACGGATGCTGAGTGTGCATATGCCCAGCAAGGGCTTGCGGGTCTAGAAAAGACACAGTTTTTGACGGATGGAGCCCCGCGTGACTGCCTTGATGCCAACTCGCGACTGGTTGCCAGTCGCCGCCGGTTCTTACAGATTATCCATCGATATCAGACTCAAAAAACAGAGCCGAAGTTGCCAATGGAACTGCATGTGCTGCGGATTGGTAACATTGCCTTTGCCTCCAATCGTTTTGAACTTTACATGGACTTCCAGCATCGTATACAGGCGCGCAGCCCGTTTGAGCAGACGTTTATCGTTCAGCTGGCCGGACAGCCAGGCAACTGTGGCGCCAGTTATTTGTGCACTGAACGCGGCGCGTGGGGGCGGGGGTACAGCGCCAGCATATTCTGTAATCTGGTGTCACCGCAGGGTGGCCAGGAGCTGGTCGAAGCGACCCTGCAGGTGCTCAAGGATTTGGCCGCATCAGATTAAATGGACGGATGCTGGCCGTGTCGGAACAATGGTGCTTGTGGTTAATGTCTAATTACAGGCGTAGTTTTTCCGGCCTGATGACTTGTATCGTTACCGATTATGAGGGCTATTCACCAGCTTGTTGCCGGATTTACTGCCGGTGATGCCATCAGTAATGAGGCGCTGAACCTGCGCGCACTGTTTCGTCGTTGGGGGTATGCCGCCGAAATTTTCTGCGAGCCAAGCCACACTGGCCCGGCCCTGCGCCGGGAAGCGTATGATATTGCCCGGGCCACCGAAATAATTGGTTCGGATGATATCGCCCTGCTGCATTTCTCGATCGGATCGTCCGTAAATGATATTTTTATGAGCCTCGCCTGCCGCAAAGTCCTGCGCTACCATAACATAACACCCGAGCATTTTTTTCGTGGTTTGCAGGAAGAAATTGCACGCGATCTGGCCTGGGGCCGGAAGCAAATTCGCGCCCTATCGAAGACGGCTGCGATCAATATAGCCGTCAGCCAATTTAATGCCCAGGAACTGATTGACTTTGGATACGCAACCGTGCAGGTCATCCCGCTGGTGCTGAATTTTGGCACAATCAATACGCGTGCGGACCGGCGTGTGCGCCGCATGCTTGGGGATGGCCGGGTCAATATCCTGTTTGTGGGGCGCTGTGCACCGAACAAGCGCGTTGAGGATGCGCTTTGCGCATTTTATTATTTTCAGAAAACCGTGGAGTCGAATGCGCGTTTCATTCATGTTGGAACGTTTGCGGGGTTGGAGCGCTACCAGGGACTGCTCGCCGGTTATGCCCACTACCTTCAACTCGACCAGGTGATTTTTGCCGGTGCGGTGTCAGAACGCGAGTTGGCGGCCTATTACGAGTTTGCCCACCTTTTCCTGTGCATGAGTGAGCACGAGGGCTTTTGTATCCCACTTATCGAAAGCATGGCGCACAACCTGCCGATTTTGGCCTATGCCGCCGGTGCAGTGCCGGAGACGCTCGACGGGGCCGGGGTCCTGGTTCGGGAAAAACGTTGGGATTATATTGCTGAGATGATGGGCTGCCTCACGCGCCCCGGGGCATTCCACGATGCCGTGGTGTGCGGTCAACAACAGCGCCTGGCACGCTATCGAAAGCGCGATCTGGAAACCGAACTGCGAGCATGTCTTGCGCCGCTGCTTTAATAAGCCGCGATCTGATTGTTAAATTAGTCCTGCCTTTCTGTTCCAAGCCGGCAAATTGGCCGTGCGCTATAATTAATGAACTGTCGGGCCGTCACCGGAGTTGAGGTTGGCCAATGTCGAGCCGCACGCGGACATTTTAGAATTCAAACATATCTGTTCCCATCATTCCGCATTATCGTGCATACAATGTGTTTTCTGCCATGCGTGGGCGTTTTTAGAAACTTGCGATTTTAATGGTGTAGAAATCGGTGCAATGCGCTGGATGTCTTTATGCGACCATCAAGGCAGTGATCTTTCGTTTGATTATCATATTGCCATTCGCTGGTGGGGCGGCGTGCTTTTAGACTAAAATTCCGCCAATTTTTCTAAACGGGTCAATTTTGTTTGCATTTTCCGGATCTTGTATTCGCCGATTCTGGCAAGGAGCTTTTAAAAATCTTGACTCGCGTCCAGCGCGCCATATTATGCGCTCTGTTCAACCTGTCCGCGGCGTCAAAACACCAGTCGGATGGTTGCTCGCCAAGTGCGACTTCGCAAATGTCTGATATAAAACAGGAGCGTGCATCATGGGCGGCTTTTTTGGTGTTGTATCCAAGCAGGATTGTGTCAACGATCTTTTTTTTGGAACCGACTATCATTCCCATCTGGGCACGCGGCGGGGCGGATTGGCCGTGCGCAACGCAAACGGTTTTACGCGTTTTATTCATGATATTACCAATGCCCAGTTCCGGTCAAAATTCGAAACCGATATTACCAGGATGCATGGCACCAGTGGCATCGGGTCTCTCAGCGATCATGAGGATCAACCGCTCATTATTGCCTCCCATCTGGGCGTTTATGCAATCGTAACGGTCGGCAAAATAATTAATGCCGAGGCATTGACCCGGCAGGCCTTTCACGAGCGTTCTGTTCATTTTGCCGAGTTAGGCGCGAATGAAATTAATGCGACCGAGCTAGTGGCCATGCTGATCAACCAGGGCGAAACTTTTCTTGACGGCATTCGTCTTGTGCAGAAAACCATCGAGGGATCCTGTTCTTTATTGCTACTGACGCAGGATGGCATTTATGCGGCGCGCGATCGGCTGGGACGCACGCCCATTATGGTCGGAGAAAAAACGGATGCGCGCGCCGTAACCCTGGAAACTTGTGCGTTCCCCAATCTGGGATATGAAGCCGTCAAGACTCTGGGGCCAGGTGAAATTGTGCGGCTCACGGCTGACAGTATCGAGACTATCCAACCGCCGGGCAAGCGTATGCAGGTGTGCTCATTCTTGTGGGTTTATTACGGTTATCCGGCATCCAGTTACGAAGGCATTAATGCGGAGCAGGTTCGTAACCGGTGCGGGGCCTGCCTGGCGCGATGCGATAATGTGAAGCCCGATTATGTAGCCAGTGTGCCTGATTCCGGCACCGGCCATGCCCTAGGCTATGCCAACGCAGCCAAGATTCCGTATTGCCGTCCATTTGTCAAATATACGCCTACCTGGCCGCGCAGTTTCATGCCCCAGGATCAGTCAATTCGCGATTTGGTTGCGCGGATGAAACTGATTCCAATCAAGGATATAATTCAGGGTCAGCGCCTGTTGTTTTGTGAGGATTCAATCGTGCGCGGTACCCAGCTCAAAGACACCATCCAACGTTTGTATGACTATGGCGCGCGGGAGGTGCATATGCGTCCCGCCTGCCCGCCGCTGATCTATGGTTGTAAGTTTCTCAATTTTTCGCGTTCACGTTCCGAGCAGGACCTGGCCGCCCGCAAGGCCATTACGGAATTGGAGGGACATGCCGAACCATGTGATTTGAAGGAATATACCGTTGCTGGTTCGCCGAAATATGTCGCCATGGTCGAGCGTATTCGGCTTCGCCTGGAGTTGACATCATTGAAATATCAGACATTGGCTGACTTGGTGGCGGCAATCGGTCTGCCCAAGGATAAATTATGCACGTTTTGCTGGGATGGTGCGGAATAACCGGACGTGATGCCGAGGCGAATCTATTGCAATCATGCATCATTTACGGATCGGCGGCATGCGGTTTAAATCGCGGATCAACCTGATTTTACTGGTTATAGAATGTGTAATGGGTGGCCCATATGACTGCCGTGGTTTATTTATTTAAATACATAAAAATGTCCAAAATGGCCTTGACATCGAAGCTGGGAATTACTAAATTTAATTTTATGAATAGTTTTTTTGTCATCGCGACGGTCATTGGCGGACTTTGCAAGGCACTGGTATTGTGCCTGGTTGAGGGCCGCGCCTTCACGGTGGCCAACGGACGCGGATAACGTCATTCCGCCCGTTGTCAGGTTGTTCAGGACCCGCCGTGAAAAAACGGTGGGTTTTTTGTTGTCATCCGCTATTGTTATGGTTTGGGCAAGGAAGGTAAGATTATCGCCGCAGCAGCTTGTGCATTGCAGGCTATGGCGGGAAACAGGAGAATAATATGCGCACAGGGGTTGAATGTCTGATGGATGGATTGAAAGAGGCTGGCGTGCAGATGATCTTCGGATTGCCAGGCGGTTCAGTGCTGGATATTTTCAGCGGTCTTTATAATGCCCCATTTAAGTTCGTACTTGCCCGCCACGAGCAAGGCGCCACGCACATGGCTGATGGCTATGCCCGGGCAACTGGCAGGGTGGGGTGCTGCCTGGTGACTTCCGGGCCTGGGGCCACAAACGCCGTGACCGGCCTTGGCACGGCTTATATGGATTCCATTCCGCTTGTTTGTATTTCCGGACAGGTGCCAACGCATATGATCGGCAATGATGCCTTTCAGGAGGCGGACACAACTGGTATAACCCGGCCGGTGACCAAGCACAATTACCTGGTGCGCAGCGTGGATGATTTGCCGCGCACCATTGCCGAGGCTTTTTATATTGCCCGTACCGGTAAGCCAGGTCCCGTGCTTATCGATATTCCCAAGGATGTCCAGCGCGCCAGCACCAAGGCCACCACCCCGGAGCGCGTCAGCATTCGCGGGTACAACCCCAATACGGAGGGGCATCCCAAGCAGATTGCCCGGCTGGCCGAGGCCATCAACAAGGCCAAGAAGCCACTTTTTTATGTGGGTGGTGGCGCGATTGCCGCGAATGCGGCCGAGGAGGTTTTTCGGTTAGCGCGCAAGGCCAAGATACCAGTCACGACGACCTTGTTAGGGTTGGGCGCCTTTCCCGAAACAGACCCGCTGGCCTTACGCATGCTCGGCATGCATGGGAGTGTAACGGCCAATTACGCCACACATCATTGTGATTTACTTGTGTCTATCGGCGCCCGTTTCGATGATCGGGTTACCGGTAAAATAGCGGAATTCGCGCCGCATGCCAAGATTGCGCATATTGATATTGATCCCACTGCCATTTCTAAAAGCGTGCCCGTGGATATCCCCGTGGTTGGTGATGTCAAGCAAGTGCTGAACGTGCTAATTCCGATGGTGGAGAGCAAGGATCGTGCGGAATGGCTTGCCCAGATTCAGGGCTGGAAACAAAAAAATCCTTTTGTCTATGACCAGGGCGGCGAAAAACTGATGCCGCAGTATGTCATTGAGCAAATTTATGCCCTGACCAAAGGCGATGCCATCATCGTGACTGAAGTCGGCCAGCACCAGATGTGGGCGGCTCAATACTATAAATATACACAGCCGCGTACATTTATCTCATCAGGCGGCCTTGGTACCATGGGGTTTGGTTTGCCGGCGGCCATTGGGGCCCAATTCGGCTGTCCATCTAAAATGGTAGTGGACATTTCCGGTGACGGCAGCGCCCAGATGAATTTTCAGGAGCTTGTGGTCGCCGTGGAGCACCAGGTGCCGATCAAGGTGGTGATTCTTAATAACGGCTATCTGGGCATGGTGCGCCAGTGGCAGGAAATGTTCTATAAGAAGCAATATTCAGCCACTTGCCTGGGGCCGAGCGGACGGGGTAATAACGAGAAGATCAAAGATCGCCCAGATGCGCCCTATCGGCCTGATTTTGTCAAGTTGGCCGAGGCGCACGGTGCCCTGGGGTTACGAGCCAAGACCCGCGCCGCCGTGGTGCCGATGCTGGTTAAGGCCTTTGAAGCCAATGGCCCTGCGGTGCTGGAATGCATGGTGGAGCCGGAAGCCAATGTGTTTCCCATGGTGCCTGCCGGGGCCTCGCTGACGGAAATGATTCAAAGCCTGGCATAAGGGTTAATTTTTTAAGAACAATGAACGAGGAGCGATTGAAAATGAAACACATTATTTCGGTGCTGGTCGAAAACAAGCCTGCCGTGCTCGCTCGTGTGATCGGGCTGATTTCCGGACGCGGTTACAATATTGACAGCTTGAA
>CAYYBV010000122.1:0-6067 GCA_964469675.1 uncultured Verrucomicrobiota bacterium | reverse complement strand
TTAGTTTTTGAAGATGCCAGTTTGGGTGCGGTGATGCGCGCCGAGGCGATACCAGCCGATTTGGCCGTGGCTGCTGAATGCGCTCGCGCTGAATTGATGGAAAAAGTCGCCGAAGCCGATGAAGCCGTGTTGCAAGCCTATCTTGATAATCCGGAAGTGCCCGTTGCCCTTTTGAAAGCCGGTTTGCGCCGGGCGACGATTAGCCGCAAGCTGGTGCCCGTGCTCTGTGGCGCAGCCTTGCGCAATAAGGGTGTTCAGCCGGTCATTGACGCGGTGGTTGATTATCTGCCGTCGCCGCGGGATATTCCGCCGGTTCAGGGGTTCCATCCTAAAAACGAGGAAGCTTTGTCCCGTCCGGCCAATGACTTTGAACCGCTCGCCGCCTTGGCCTTCAAGATTGTCAACAACGCCTACATGGGCAAGATGATTTTTGTGCGGGTATATTCCGGGTGCCTGAAAAAAGGGCAGAACGTTTTTAACCCGCGCACCAATCGGCGTGAGCGTGTCATGCGCCTCCTGCGGTTACACGCTGACCAGCATGAGGAGATCGAATGTCTTTTTGCCGGGGAAATCGGCGCCTTGTCCGGCATGAAGGATATTTCGACCGGCGATACGATCAGCGCTGAAAACAAGCCGATCGTCCTGGAACGCATTCGGTTCCCGGAGCCGGTGGTGTCCATGGCCATTGAGCCCAAGACACAGGCCGACCGTGAAGATTTGCTGAAATCCCTGGCGGCTCTCAGCGAAGAGGATCCGACTTTCAAGGTTAGCACCCATCCGGACACTGGCCAAACCTTGGTTAACGGGATGGGGGAGTTGCATCTTGAGATTATCAAGGACCGATTGTGGCGTGAATATAAGGTTAAGGCCAATGCCGGCGAGCCGACGGTTGCCTATCGTGAAACCGTGACCTGCGTGGGCGCCGCCGCCAATTGTTTCGACCGTGAAATTAGCGGTTGTCGGCAGTTTGCCGGTGTCACCTTGACAGGTTTCGCCGGAAAAACTGCCGCACACATTCCATTCCGCCGTGACGGCTGGCATCCAGGACGCTTTGGCGACAGGTCTGCTTGGCCATTTCCCGGTAGTGGATGTGCTGGTCAGCGTGACGGACGCCGCTTGTGATTTGCAGGATTCGACGGAAATTGCCTTTCGCACGGCAACCATCATGGCTTTTCGGGAAGCACTGAAAGAGGCCGCCCCCGTGCTTTTGGAGCCGATTATGTCGCTGGAAATCGTGACGCCCGCCGAAACCATGGGGGATGTGCTGGGCGATCTTAACGCGCGCCGCGGTAAGGTCAAAAGTCTGGCGAGTCAGCCGCCCGCCCAGGTCATTCGTGCCGAAGTGCCCCTGGCCGAAATCTTTGGGTATGCCACGGCCGTCCGGTCGCTGACCAAAGGCCGGGCCAGTTATACGATGGAACCGCTCATGTTTGAAGTTGTACCGGAACAAATACAAAAACGCATATTGAGTCGTTAAAGGTGGTATGGAAGAGCAACGCATACGCATACGCCTGAAGTCTTATGACTTTCGGGCTTTGGATCAGTCGGCGGGTGATATCGTCGAGACCGCCAAGCGGACCGGCGCCCGCATTTCGGGGCCGATCCCGCTGCCAACGCGGATCGAACGATTCAGCGTTAATCGCAGCCCGCACGCGGACAAGAAGTCCATGGAACAGTTTGAAATCAGAACCCATAAGCGCCTGCTGGATATTATCGGCCCGACCGCCAAGACGGTCGATGAGCTCAAGAAGCTCAATCTGCCGGCGGGTGTGGATATTTCAATCAAGACTTGAGTTTGATATGCAAGGATTACTTGGTAAAAAAATAGGCATGACCCGGATTTTTAATGATCATGGTCATCAGGTGCCGGTGACGGTTATTGCTTGCGGGCCATGTACGGTTCTGCAGCGTAAGACCAAGGACCATGAAGGGTACGATGCGGTTCAGTTGGCCTTTGGCGACACCACCGAGCAACGGATGACCAAGGCGGCCTTTGGTATTTGCAAGAAGCTAAATGTCAAGCCTTTGCGGCATCGCTGCGAAATGGCCTTGGAAGCCGGCGACGAGCTTAAGCCCGGCGACGTGGTAACGGTGAAACTTTTTGATGGCGTGCCGTATGTGGACGTCGTGGCGGTTTCGAAGGGCAAGGGTTTTGCGGGGGTTATGCGCCGCCATCGTATGAGTGGCGGGCCGGTCACCCATGGGGGCCACTCCAAGCGCCGGGTAGGGTCCGTGGGCTGTCGTGAATTACCGGGTCGGATTCACAAGGGCAAGCACATGCCGGGCCATATGGGCACGGAACGTGTGACTCAACAGAATTTGCAGGTGGTCAAGGTCCGTCCGGAAGAACATGTGCTTCTGGTGCGCGGATCGGTGCCCGGTCATACCGGTACGGTAGTGATCGTAAAAAAATCTTTGAAAAGGGGTCAGACCAAATGAGTCGCATACCGATAACCAACAGTGCGGGTGCGTCGGCCGGCGAAATTGAAATTGCCGATGAATGGCTTGTGCTTAAACGTGGCCAGCAGGCGCTCAAAGATGTGATTGTGGCGTATCGTGCCGGGTTACGTGCGGGTACGGCCTCGACGCTGACCAAGGGCGAAGTTGCCGGCAGCAATCGTAAGCCGTGGGCCCAGAAAGGGCTGGGTCGGGCGCGCGCGGGCTATCGGCAGTCACCGGTATGGCGTGGCGGTGGGGTGGTCTTCGGTCCCAAACCGCGCAGTTATCGGAAAGATGTTAACCGCAAAGTGACCCAACTGGCTTTCCGGCGGGCGTTAAGCGAGAAGGTGGTCGGCCAGGCCTTGCGGGTGCTGGACGAATTGAAGCTGGCGGATGCCAAGACGAAAACATTGTTGGCGATTTTGAAGGCGCAGGGCGTTAAGGTTCCCGTGCTGCTGGTCCTGGAAAAATCAGATTCCAAGGTTCGGCTGGCGGCCCGCAATCTGCGGCAAGTTGAGGTTGCGGTGGCCCAGGATGTGCATGCCTATCAATTGTTCCGGTATCCCACGGTGGTGCTTACCAAGGCGGCCATGGTAACGCTGGTGAACAGATTGAAATCGGTGAAGGCAGGAGCGATAAGTTAATGAAATCCGCTTATACCATTATTAAGACGCTGATTTTATCGGAAAAAATTTCGCGGGAAATGGAAAAAGCCGGTCGCTATTGCTTCAAGGTGGATTCCTCGGCCAATAAATTGGAAATCAAGCAGGCCGTCGAACAGTTGTTTAATGTGCATGTGGTCAAGGTGAACACCATGCATCGCAAAGGCAAACTCAAACGCGAGCGTACGGCCCGCTATGGACGGTCCGCTGGTCATAAGCGGGCGCTTGTCACGCTTAAGGCCGGCGAAAAAATTGAAGTCGTATAATACCTGATTTTAACGTGCTGCCCGCGCAAAATCGGGGTAGTGCCAGGAATGATTTATGCCGATTAAAACATATCGACCGACAACGCCGAGTCGCCGTTCTGCGGTAATGGCGACATTCGAGGAGATTACAAAAGCCAAGCCGGAACGCTCGCTGGTGCAAGCGTTAAAGTCCAAGGCGGGGCGCAGCTCGTCCGGACGCATTACGGTCTGGCACCGTGGTGGCGGCCAGCGCCGGATGTTGCGCTGTATTGATTTCAAGCGCGATAAGCTCAATATTCCCGCCAAGGTTGTGGCCATTGAGTATGACCCCAATCGGTCGGCGCGCATTGCGTTGTTACAGTATGTTGACGGCGAAAAACGCTATATTTTGGCGCCAGTGGGACTGGCCGTGGGCACGGTCTTGTTGACCGGGCCGGATGCGGAGCCTTCCGTGGGCAACATGTTGCCCTTGGCGCGTATTCCACTCGGCATGCAGGTTCACAATATTGAACTTCAGCCGGGGCGGGGTGGCCAGTTGGTGCGTGGCGCCGGCCTGGCGGCCACGTTAATGTCGCGTGAGGGCGAGTATGCGACCATCAAACTGCCGTCCGGTGAAGTGCGCCAGATTCGCGCGCAATGCCTGGCTACCATCGGTCAGGTGGGCAATTTGGATCATGCCAGTATTGCGTCCGGCAAGGCGGGGCGTTCACGATGGCTGGGCATCCGGCCAACTGTGCGCGCGCGGGCCATGAACCCAGTCGATCATCCCATGGGTGGCGGCGAAGGAAAATCAACTGGCGGTCATCCGCGTTCGCCATGGGGTCAGTATGCCAAGGGCATGAAGACAAGGCATCCACACGGGAAATCGGAACGGTTTATCGTATCACGGAGAAAGTAAGTCATGTCACGATCGATTAAAAAAGGTCCGTATGTTGAGGCCAGCCTGTTGGAAAAAGTTGAGCGGTTGAATAAATCGGGCGAGAAGCGGCCCATTCGCACCTGGTCGCGGCGCTCGATGATTGTGCCTGAGTTTGTGGGGCATACATTTGCGGTGCATAACGGCAAAATCCATTTGTCCGTATATGTAACTGAAAATATGGTTGGTCATCGGCTGGGCGAGTTTTCGGCGACGCGGATATTCAAGAAGCACGGTGTGCATACGGACAAGACGGCCGAAAAAACATAGACGTTTGCTGGTTAAGATTCAGGAGTTTTAATTTAACATTTATTTGTGAGCGGCAAAATTGGCGGTGGTATCCGCCTGGTTTATCTGTGTTATGAAAATTGAGGCAACATCCCGGTTTGCGCGTATTGCCCCGACCAAGGTCCGACCATTGGCCCGTTTGCTCAAAGGGCTGCCGGTGGCCGACGCTTTGCGGGCGACGGCATTCAGCCGCAAGAAGGCGGCCTTGCTGATCGGTAAAGTTTTAAGGTCGGCCATTGCCAACGCGGAAAATAACGCCAAGCAGTCGGCGGAAAGTTTCCACGTTGAGCAGGTTATTGTGGAGCAGGGGGCGATGATGCGGCGGCATTGGTCGAGGTCGCGGGGCATGGCGCGGCCGGTTACCAAGCGCACCAGCCATATCCGGGTCGTTTTAGCGAATGAATAAAGCGCGGCCGCCTTGGATGGCGTGTTGAGTGGGCGGCGGATAGTCGAGGAAAGGAGCGAGGTTTTGGGACAAAAGATCAATCCAATCGGGCTTCGGGTGGCCGTCAATAAGAACTGGCGGTCGCGTTGGTATGCGGAAAAACGCCAATACGGTGATTTTTTTCACGAAGACCTGAAAATCCGCGCGATGATCATGAAGCGTCTGGCGGGTGCAGCCGTTGCCGAAGTCTTTATTGAAAGATATGCCAATCGCTTGCGCGCGACGATTTGGACGGCCCGGCCAGGCATTGTCATCGGTCACAAGGGGCAGGATATCGAGAAGCTCCGCGAAGAGTTGGCCAAGATAACGGGCAAGGAAGTTTATCTGGAGATTAAGGAGATCCGCAACGCCGATCTCAATGCCCAGTTGGTGGCCGAGAACATTGCCGTTCAGTTGGAACGGCGCGTATCTTTCCGCCGGGCGATGAAAAGGTCCATTAAGACGACGATGGACATGAAGGCGTTAGGGATTAAGGTGCAGGCCTCCGGCCGGTTGGGTGGTGCGGAATTGGCGCGTCGGGAAATTTATAAAGAGGGCTCGGTGCCCCTGCATACCTTGCGGGCCAATATTGAGTACGGCGCGGCCGAAGCCAACACCGTGGCTGGCAAAGTCGGCATCAAAGTTTGGATTTGTGTTAAACCGGAACAAGAGCAGGATGTGAAAGCGGGGGTGCAACGTGGCGGAAATGCCTAAGCGAGTCAAGTATCGCAAAGTCCAGCGCGGTAGCATGAAAGGTAATGCGACGGCCGGCGATACCCTGGCCTTTGGCGAGTATGGCTTGCAGGCGCTGGATCGCGGCTGGGTCAAGGCTATCCAAATTGAGGCCTGCCGCGTTTCGATTAACCGAAATTTAAAGCGCAAGGGCAAGGTTTGGGTGCGAATATTCCCCGATAAGCCAGTCAGCAAGAAGGCGCTGGAGACCCGCATGGGCAAAGGCAAGGGCGTGCCGGAATTTTGGGTGGCGGTGGTAAAAAACGGGAGAATGCTTTTCGAAGTGGATGGGGTCACTGATCGCGTGGCGCGGGAGTCCCTACGGCTGGCAGCTTCCAAGCTGCCGATGCGGACGCGTTTT
>CAYYBV010000121.1:2948-6091 GCA_964469675.1 uncultured Verrucomicrobiota bacterium | reverse complement strand
GGTTTCACGATCGGTTAAGCCCATGGCGTATTCACAGGCGCAACGGAAATAACGGCGGATGATTTCCTGGCGGGCGGCTGCCTGCACGGCCTTGTCATCCACGATCCCAAACCCTGCCCGATTGACGCCCATATCCGTGGGTGATTGATAAATCGCATCTTGGGGGAGGATCCGTTCCCAGATGGCTTTTAATAAAGGAAAGGCCTCGACATCCCGGTTGTAATTCACGCATGACTTCCGGTAAGCATCCATGTGGAAGGGGTCAATCAGGTTTATGTCCCGCAGGTCGGCGGTGGCCGCTTCGTAGGCTACATTGACCGGATGCTTGAGCGGCAGGTTCCAGATTGGAAAAGTTTCAAATTTGGCGTAACCGGCCTTGCGCCCTTGCGTATGTTCATGATAAAGCTGGCTCAGGCAGGTGGCCAGCTTGCCGCTGCCCGGCCCGGGCCCGGTAACAACTACCAGTGGTTTGCTGGTTTCGATATATGCATTGGCGCCGTACCCTTCTGGGCTGACGATCATGTTTACGTTTGTCGGATAGCCGCAGGTTGCCCGGTGACAATAAACCTTGACGCCGCGCCGCTCTAGTTTGTCCCGGAACGATTTTGCCGCGGGCTGGCTGTCAAAACGGGTGATCACCACCGCCAAGACGTCAATGCCCCATTCACGGATGTCGTCAATCAGCTTCAGCGCGTCGGAGTCGTAAGATATGCCGAAATCGGCCCGCATTTTCTTGCGTTCAATATCGCCGGCGAAAATACAGAGAATGATGTCGGCCTGGTTCTGGAGTTGTTTTAAAAGCCGCATTTTGACGTTTGGGTCGTAGCCCGGCAGGACCCTTGCCGCATGATAGTCGAAAAGCAGTTTGCCGCCGAATTCAAGGTAGAGCTTGTTGCCAAACCGGTGGACGCGCTCAAGGATGGCGGCGGTCTGCTCACGGAGATAGCGGTCGTTGTCGAAAGCGTGCTTGGTCAGCATCGTGCGGCCTTATGTTGGTGGGTGCAATACACGCTGGTTTTATGGCAATATTTAAAAGTTTTGGCAAGCAAAAATATTTACCTTAATTTTGCATCGCATTAGTTTGCCACAGATGCGAGGCGCGAAGGGCGCCGCTGTATAAGCATACTGCAAGCCCTTTGCAACGAAGCAGATGCGGCAAAATCATGCGACCGTCTTTTCCGGCGAACATCAGCGTTTTTGTAGGATGCCTTCATAACCCGTTGGGTTAAAAGGGAAAGTGGTGCAAAAAATAACTTGCACGCCGTGTTTATTGACAAAATATAACAACAACGCTGATGTTCGTGCAAAATTGAGGATTTAAATACATCGCAACAATGCTTGGGCGGATTCCGTTGGGCCAATTTGCGCCCGGTGCCGGGTGAAGCAAGCGCGCAACATTTAAAAACGGCAGGCAACAATCGCGGTGATGGCAAGCATGTGTCTTACAGTCCGGATTCTTCAAGCACGCTGTCCACAAACAGACCGTCCAGCCTGGCATTGGCGAGCGCTGTATGGATGTTGAATAACCGGTCGTCCTGTATGCTGCCCTTAACAAATTCCAGGGTCATGCTGGTCTTGGGATTGCGGCGCAAAATGTGGGGGATCAGTTTGCGGAAGTCAAGGTGGGCTTCGGCGAGCAGGCATAATTTGCCGCCTTGTTCCTTGGGCTGCGTTGCCTGCAGGTGCATGTGACTGATGCGGCCCGCAAACAGGTCGGCCAAAGCCATGGCTCCGGCCGTGTCCATGCCGCCATATGGTTGATAGCAGATTGAAAAATCCAGCTCCGGAAAGCGTTGCATGAAGGCGATGCCGCACTCCACCGGATCGAAGATCGTATTGGCGTGCAGTTCGACGGCCATGGAAATGCCGCGCGCCTGCGCCGCGCCGTACCATTTGCCGAACCGTTCCGCCGTGAGGGCGACCTGCTCGGCCGTGGCCGTGGATCCCTTTAGTCCAAAGCCCAGCATGATCTTGAGGGCGGGCGCCCCCAGGATTTCGGCCTTGTCCAAAACGTCAGCCTGGATCCGCTCCTCCTCGCGTCGCTCTGGTCCTTCGAGAAGGAAAGATGGGTAGACGCCGATATAGGGGAAGGTTATGCCCAGGTCATCCGCCCTGCTACGTGCTTCCCGCATATCCATCAGGTAACGGCCCGAGACGTGCCATTGCCAGGCTTCGATTTTGTCAAAGCCGGCATTTTTGACAAGCGGCAGGAGTTCGCACAGCGTGAATTGCGGGTTTCTTTTGCCGGTCCAGCGATTGGGTTCCAGGGCGATTGTGCCCAAAATAGCACGCATGCGAATGCTCCTTCCGTGTGGTTCAGGACTACCGATAATGGGCGCAAATCACTTCCGCCAGCCAGAAATCCGCATCGATCATTGCCCGGCGAACCATGTCAATCGGTTGAGCTGGCGCCCGGGCGAATTTATCCGCTACTGTACAAAAGCATGGCATATGCCGTGTTGCGCAACAAGACTAAAATGGTTTGGCCCTGCTATTGCGGTCTGCGCCGGCGCCTTGTCCGATAATGCATGGTTTTACTTGACGCCCGGCGTCTGGCAGGGCACTCTGCCCGCATGAAAACTGCCGCTTGCCCGGTCTTGCCCATCGATCGCCCTGTGTTTGGATTGATCCGCTTGACAGGGATTTTGGTCCTGTTGTTGGGTGTTGCTTTGTTTGCGGGCGGCTGCGCAACCTGGAGCCGGCCGTGTCCCATTAATGATGCCAGCTGGATGCAGCAAGCTTTTTCCAGTCAGAATGGCGATGTGACCGTGTGGATTGCCTTGCCTGGGGATGAGCAGACCGAGGCGCATTTCGGCTTGCCGCTCCAAAAGGAGAATATCCAGCCCTTGTGGTTGCGTGTCGCCAATCGCTCGCCGCGGCCTTATTGGCTGTTGCCCGGTTTTACCGATCCGGCGTATTATTCGTCCGCCGAGGTCGCGCACCACTTCCGCAGTATTCTGACTTCGCGGGACACCGAGCGGCGACAGGAAATCCGCATTGAAGAAGTTGCGTTTGACAATTACATTCCGCCGGGAAGTGAACAAAGCGGTTTTATCTACACGGTGCTTGATGAAGGCAGCCAGGTTTATTCGATTGCCCTGCTTAGCACCGGCGCATGGCAACGCTTCAGTTTCCTGGTGCCC
>CAYYBV010000121.1:1201-2938 GCA_964469675.1 uncultured Verrucomicrobiota bacterium | reverse complement strand
GTCAATCGGGCGTGTCCGGTCTTGTCGCAACGATCAGCGCAACCCCGGGCAGTGGCGTCGATATTACAAATATCGTTGCCTTGCGCCGCAATCTGGAGGCCTGGCCCGCGCATACCAGTGATGCCGACGCCAAGGCTGCCGGCGATCCGGTCAATTTTTTTATTATTGCCCCCTGGAGCGTGCTTTTCTCGGCGTTGATCTCCGTCGGGTGGGATGAAACCGAAATCCTCGATGCACACACTGCCGTGCGTACATTCGGGTCCTTTTTATTTGGGGGAACGTATCGCCATTCGCCCGTCAGCCCGCTGTTTGTGCATGGGCGTCGCCAGGATGCGGCCTTTCAAAAAGTTCGCACAAATATCAACGCGCGTAATCATTTGCGCCTGTGGCGCATGCCGCTGCAGTTCACCGGCTTGCCGGTTTGGGCCGGCCAGATCAGTCGTGATATTGGCGTGCGGCTAACCACGCATACACTGTGGCTGACCACGCATGAAATCGATCCGGACGTGGATGGTGCCCGCTGGAGCCTGGTCCAGGATTTGATCAGGGCGCAATGTGTGAGCACAATTGGCTTTGTCACTGGCGGGACGCTTGCGACGCCGCTTGCGCCCCGGCGCAATCTGACCGGCGACAAGTATTTTACAGACGGCTTGCGCGTGGTGCTCTTTCTTTCGCCATTGCCCACGGCGGCCGATGAAATTCAAATGTTGCCCTGGTCCGACCTCCCGCTTAACGGTTTAAGTAACCCGGGTGATTATCTCAAGCCCCTTGATGAATGACCGGCAAAACCATGACCGGTTTACGTGCGCCCCAGACGTTAATCCCGGAAGATCAGCCGGGTAGCCAGGGGCAGCATCACGATGAAGGCGTTAAGCCATGTCTGCTTGTGCCGGTAATCTTCCCGCAACAGGACCATGCGCGGTGCCAGGTAAAAAATTGCAAAGGGCACGGCGCACAGCGCAAACAGCAACAGGCTCATGTACACGTTAGTTTTGTTTGCCGTGGCCAGATATTCAACCCAAAACCCGTCCCACCAGGCCAGAATTACGACCGTTGAAAAGTAAATCAGAATATTGCCGAGCGCATCTTGCCGGCGCAGCGCGGTTGTGAATTCCTCCTTGACCCGCGGTGGAATCAGGGCGGCGATGGCCATGACGGTGGGGATCAGTGCGCCCCCGAGCACAATGAATGGCTCGGCCACGCCAAGTCCTTTCAGGCCCAGCCCCGAAGTCCCGACCATGATGCACATTACGAAAACGGCGTAGTGCATAACGGCAAGCGTCAGGAACAGGATATAGCCGGCTCCGCCCATGGGCGGTGAATGTTGTGCGGCCATGCGCGCTTGCAGCGGCCGGCGCTTGAAATACGCGCCGGTCGCGTGCATCAAGGCTGCCGCCAAAAGCAGGCTGGCAAAGATCGGGGTTTCCCCTTGTGTTTGCTTAACGAGTGTGGCCAGCGGATAAACCAGCAAAATATTTGCCAGGAACGCCGCGATGTCAAATGCCGTTCCGCGCCTTGCGATCAATTCCGCGATCATTTGTTTTCTAAAACCGTTCGGTTGGGTTGCATACCGGCGCCGATGCCTTGGCCGGTTGGTCAGTCATAAAATGTGCAGGGGGCAGCTAACACAATGGTTGGCTGCCCCCTGACGCTTGGTCAATTGTGTTCGTCCTTGATTATTTCGCGCCTTTAACTTCGATGTCGGTTGCGGCCATCGTATATTTAATCGTGACCTTG
>CAYYBV010000121.1:0-1191 GCA_964469675.1 uncultured Verrucomicrobiota bacterium | reverse complement strand
TTCAAGTCGCCGGTTACTTTGGTGTCCGCGGCGCGGGCCAAAACCCACTTGTCTTCGCCCTTTTGCACGCTGATCGTCTTGTCGGTCAGTTCCAGCACTGGCCCGGTAACCTGGTAGGTTTTTTCGCCTGCCCAGGTCGTTCCCGCGACCAGCATCATCGCCGCCACAATCGCCGCATATTGCATGTTGCGCATACACCACCTCCTGTTTTGGGTTACGAATAACGAACGCCTGATTTTTTTCAAATTGTCCGCCCGGCGGCTTGAATGCCGCCTTGATTGTGCATAACGGCAACTATTTCTTTTGTGTTTAAGCCTATATCTTGGTTGTCGGAATGTCAAATTCCAAATGGATGCCAGCCGGATTAGGATGGCTACCGGCCGTTGCCTTGAACTTGCCTGCCGGCCGTGCTTTTCGGCTGCGCATAAATCAATGCGCTGGTGTCAAAACCCATGGCTTTGGCCTTGGCCGTGAGGGTGTCCATCACTGCGGCGGGGAGTTCAGGCTGGCGCGCCAGAATCCAAAGGTATGACCGGTTGCTGCCGCAAACGAGCGCATAGGCGTAACTCTGCTCGTCAAGCGCGATAATATTATAGCCGCCGTAGAATGGTCCAAAGAAAGAAACCTTCAGCCGGCCAACATCCGGCGCGCCAACAAAATAAGCCCGGCCTTCCACGGCCTGCCACTTATTCTGTTTGGTGTTGAACCCGCGGTTCATGACCAGCAGGCCGCCATCCGCCTTCAGGCTGTAGTTTGCGGTGACATTGACCAGGTCTTTTTCAAATGAATGGTCAAGCCTGGCAATTTCATGCCAAGTGCCCAGATAGCGCTGCGCGTCAAAACCCTTGACCGCGACCACCCCTTCGGGAATGTTAACGCAGCCGCATACGCCAACCAATAACAGGCATAAGGCTTTTTTCATACCCCCTTCTTTCCATGATGTCCGTGCTGACCGGCGCGCCTTGTGGCGTTCCGGCTGGACTTGTTTTTAGCCGAGTGTTTCGCCGGCCCATTGCAGGGCCTGCTTCAATACCGGCAGTTCCTGGTCTACGCGCGCCATGATTTTGGCCAGCAGTCGCAAATAACTGTCCAGGGCACGCCGAACATCCTCGCCCATCTCCTTGCTGGAAAACAACTCTTTCTTCCGCACACCAAAATCCAGGTTGGGTTGGATGACTTTGCCGTCAATAG
>CAYYBV010000120.1:4178-6156 GCA_964469675.1 uncultured Verrucomicrobiota bacterium | reverse complement strand
GTCGGGTGTTGTAAGGCAACCGCCTCGGTGAGCTGGTGTTGAGTGGAAACAACAAGCAGGGATTATCAAACGGAAGGAAGGCAAGCATGAAAAAAATAAAGTTTGAGCGTCTTTTCAACCGCAATGAGCGCGCCGTGATTGTGGCCATGGACCATTGTGAATTTGATGGGCCTATTCCCGGTATGATTGACCTGGCGGCCACCGCGTCTAAAATTGACGCCTGCGTGGATGGGATCCTGCTTTCGCCGGGCATGCTCCCGCACTGCGGCCATGCGTTCAACTATAAAGGCGCCCCCATGGCGGTGACGCGGCTTAACTGGAGTTCGGTTTATTGCTATCAGTGGGGTTACAAGGATTCCGTCACGGTTCCGGCTTTCAGCCCGGCCGAAGCCCTGCGTCTGGGCGCGGATGTGGCCCTGATCTCCTTGACGCTGGAAACCGGCAGCGAGGCCAATGATGCTAATAATGTGGAAGTCTTCCGCAAGCTTTGCAATGAGGCCAAGCAGTTAGGCATGCCGGTAATCGGCGAATATTACCCGGCCGATCCCGATAGCCTGACGCCTGACGAAATGCATAAGAAAGTTTACGCCTGTGCGCGGATCATCGCTGAGTTGGGCGCCGATCTGATCAAAACATTTTATACCAATAATTTTAAGGCGGTAACCAAAAGCTGCCCCGTGCCAGTCCTGGGCTTGGGCGCGGCCAAGTGTCCGACCCAGCTGGAAGCTCTGCAGTTGGCAGCGGCGGAGGTGGCCGACGGTGCCGGCGGTGTGGTGTTCGGGCGCAATGCCATTCAGGTGCGCGATCCGGCCGCATTCCAGCGGGCCTTGTGTGACGTCGTTAAGCACGGGGTTAAACCAGTTGTCGCCGTGAAAAAGCATGGCATCAAAGATTGACCTGTTTTTTTGCTGCCCCGAATATTGCCGTGATATTTATTTTACCAGAAGAGAGGCAGATGAAAAAAATGTTTAACGATTCCATTGAGGTGGAAATGTATGAAGCATAGGAATCGGCGCACAAAATTGATCCGGGTTGGTGTCATCGGTTTGGGACGGGGGCAGAGTTTGGCCGCCGGCGCCAAATATACTGGCATGGAGCTGGTGGCTTTGTGCGATTTTTGGAAGGAAAAACTCAAAAAAGTCGGGAAACAGCACCCCAAAATAGCGCTCTATACGGACTATGACCGGTTTCTGGAACACGACATGGATGCCGTAGTCCTGGCCAATTATTTCCATCAGCATGCGCCCTTTGCGGTCAAGGCGCTGGATGCCGGGCTGCATGTTATGAGCGAGACTTCCGCCTGCAAAACCCTGGGTGAGGGCGTGGCCCTGGCGCGTGCGGTCGAACGTTCAAAAAAAATATACATGCTTGCGGAAAACTACTGTTACATGGCCTATATTCAGGAAATGCGCCGGCTGTATCGCTCAGGCGCGATTGGCGAATTTCAGATGGGGGAATGTGAGTACATGCACCCTATGATGGCGCACGAGATGGCTGCCATTTCGCCGGGGTTAAACCACTGGCGCAATTGGATCCCGCCCATATATTACAACACGCATGCCCTCGCGCCGATTATGTATGTCACGGAGACCCGCCCCGAGTACGTCAATGCCCAGAGCGTGCCTTATTCTGAGGCAGATACCCAACGCCATTGGACCAAGCATACTGATGTCGGGTTTCATATTTTATGCCATATGAGCAACGGCGCTGTAACGGTCGTCAACGGCCTCTGCTATCGCGGCCACGGCAACTGGTATCGCGTGCACGGTACCTGCGGTTTGATGGAAAACCTGCGCGCGCATGGTGAACAAGGTAAATTGCGGCTCGCGCATGAGCGATTTGATTTGCGGCCGGGCGAGGTAGTCGAGCAAATTTATTTACCGGAATTTCCGGTGCATGGCGATCTGGCCCGCCAGGCCGGGCATGGTGGCGGTGATTTCTTCACAAATTATTACTTTGCCGAGGCCATTCGCACCGG
>CAYYBV010000120.1:2246-4168 GCA_964469675.1 uncultured Verrucomicrobiota bacterium | reverse complement strand
GGCCGCCAGCCGTTCCTGAATGTGTATCGCGCGCTCGATATGACCTTGACCGGTATCCAGGGCTGGCGCAGTTGCCTTCAAAAGGGAGCCCCCATGGAAATTCCAGACTTTCGCAAGGAATCCGTGCGCAAGCAATATGCCAATGACAATTGGTCGCCTTTCCCTGAAGATGCCGGGAAAGGCCAGCCGCCGCCCAGCATTCATGGCATTGTGCGTCCCGGCAAAAAAGCGCTTGCCCTGGCACGAAATGTGTGGAAGGAACGGGGATATAATGGCAAATAAGTTAACCCGCCAAAAGCGGTAATGGGCGGCAATCTGCAGTAAAATTGTACCAGTTTAGCGATAGCGATTGATTGTTCAGAATTAACGTTGACGCATAAGGAGTATGCCATGACAGGCATCAACTATACTGATGCAGATCGGGCGGTTTTTAACGAGGAATTTGCAAGCTGGCTGCCGGAAAAAATTTTTGATGTCCATATCCATCTTTTTCCGTCCGACGTGTTTAACCCTGCTTACGCCGTCGGACCCAAAAGTATTTACCGAAAGTTTGGTGGCGGATATACGCTGGAGCAATTCCAGGATTGTGTATGCCGCGCGTTGCCCGGCCGCCAGGTGGCCAGTTTGAGTTTCAGTACGCCGGGCTTGACCATTGACATTGAAAAAGCCTCGCAATACAGCGGTAAAATTGCAGACCACCAGAGAAACTTCGCCCTGGCGCTGATTACACCGCAGTGCCGAATTGAGGATGTCCGGCGCCGGATCGAAACCTATAAATTACTGGGTTATAAGCCTTATCGCAATATGGTCCCAGGCAAAACCGGTGACGAAGTGGAAATATTCGACATGCTCACCAGTGAACAATTGCAATATGCCAACGAAAAAGGCTTGATCCTGATGTTGCATATTCCAAAATCACGGCGCCTGGCAGATCCATCCAATCAGCGCCAGATGGTCGATCTTTGCCGGCGCTATCCGAACATCAAGGTGATTTTCGCCCATATCGGGCGCGCTTATTACTTGCGTTGTGTCGAGGGTATGTTGGACGGAATTGCCGCCTGCCCGAACGCCTACCTGGATACCTCGCCCTGCTGTGAGGCGGATGTTCTGGAATATACCTTTTCGCATTTTCCGAGGGAACGGATCATGTTCGCCTCGGATTCGCCGGTGGGTTGGATACGCGGCCGGTCGGTAGAGGTAAACAATCAGTATATTTATCTGACTGGCGAGGATTATCGCATCGGCAACGCCGTTTATGATGCAGAGCATGTCGTTAATTACACATTTTTCTATTACGAACAGTTCCGGGCGGCCAAACGGGCTGCGCAACGATTAAAACTGAGCCGGGCTGAAATTGAGGCCTATTTTTACACAAATGCCGCAAACCTGGTTAAAGCGGTGGATGCGAAATTAACATGAAATGATTTCAGCAAAATTAATCTATATGTGCGCGTGTGTTTGTGTGCCGGCTGCGCTACGGCTTGCCGGTTGCAATCTTAATTCGTAGTGATCCGGATGCCATCCGGAGGGGCATTAAGTTGTTGTATAACAAATGGACAAATACGGGTATGCGCAAAACCACGCATAACCGCAAAATCAAACTCTGTGTTTTGGCGCGCGTTCATGAACGGTTGCTGGACGCCTTCCCCGGCACGTGCCACTGCCAAGCGTGCGGGGTTTTATAAAAACCAGTCTGGACACTATACGGCAGGCCCGCAAAGTGTAACCAAAACAAGTTGTAAGCGAATAACACTATGAAAGCCTTATTTGAAGTCAAAAAGTTTGATCGCGAGTTTTATGCGAAACGCCTGCGTGACTGGCTGCCGGATAAAATTATTGACGTCCATACCCACGTCTGGCTGAAGCAGTTTGACGACAGGTCTGAACCAGGCGCACAGGCACGAACGGTTTCCTGGCCTTCC
>CAYYBV010000120.1:0-2236 GCA_964469675.1 uncultured Verrucomicrobiota bacterium | reverse complement strand
AAACAAGGCGGAACACCTGATTGAGACATATGCGCTGATGTTTCCCGGAAAATCAGTCACGCCCTTGATTTTCGCGAGCCTGGCCAGTCCGAAGTATTTTGACGCGGCCAACGATTACGTCCGTTATTCCTCGCAGAAACACGGGTTTCCGGCCCTGATTTTTTCGGATCCGGGTTGGGCGGCATCCGACCTCGAACGGCGTATTAAAAAAGGCGGGTTTTTAGGAGTCAAGAGCTACCTGACCATGTCGCCTGCTTATCTGCCCTCCGCTGAAATCAGGGTTTTTGATTTTTTTCCGCATCATCAGTTGGAAATATTGAATAAGCACGGCTGGATCATGATGCTGCATCTTCCGCGGAACGACCGGTTGCGAGATCCGGTAAATCTTGCCCAAATGATGGAGATCGAAGCGCGCTACCCGAAAATTAAGCTGATTGTTGCCCATGTCGGCCGGGCTTATTGCCCGGAAGATATCGGCGACGCGTTCAAGGTTCTGGCCAAAACAAAAAAAATGTGTTTTGATATTTCGGCCAATACAAACGCCGAGACTTTTCGACAGCTATTGGAGGCGGTCGGCCCGAAGCGCGTTCTGTTCGGCAGCGACATGCCGATATTACGCATGCGCACTAGGCGGATTTGTGAAAAAGGGTTTTACATCAACCTGGTCCCCAAAGGCCTTTATGGTGATGTTTCCGGAGACAAACACATGCGCGAAGTGCAAGGGCCGGAGGCGGATCGCCTGACATTTTTCATGTATGAAGAACTGGATGCCTTGCGCCGCGCGGCCCGGGCGGTGGGGTTGACGCGCGTTGATCTCAAGGACGTGTTTTTTAATAACGCCGCGCGGCTGATTCGCGGTGCGCGGTATGGAATAAAAGGCGAATGATGGAAGGTAACGAATACTGTGCGTCGTAAATCATATCATGCATTGCCGTGCTAATGTCAATTGGCATTGATTGTTGCTTAATTCGCGTAATTTAATAAAGGGGGCGTTGTGAAAAAAAACAAAATTGGATTATTGCCGTTATACATTGAGCTTTATGACAAGATGATGCCGGACCGCCGCGCGGGCATGCAATCTTTTTACAACGTGATTGCCGCCGGCTTGCGCCGGCAAGGGTTGGAAGTGGTTACTGCCCCGGTCTGTCGCCTGGCCCCGGAATTTCGCGCCGCGATCGCGATGTTCGAAAAAGCAGAGGTGGATGCCATTGTTACGCTGCACTTGGCGTATTCCCCATCGCTTGAATCTTCCGCCGCCCTGGCCGCCACCCACCTGCCTTTGATCGTGCTGGATACGACGCCGGATTATGCGTTTGGCCCCCGGCAGGAGCCAGGGCGCACCATGTTTAATCATGGTATTCACGGGGTACAGGATATGTGTAACCTGCTCCTGCGCCACGGCAAGTCTTTTGTTATTGAGGCCGGACATTGGCAGAAATCCGACGTGCTTAAGCGCGTGGCGCGCCAGGCAGTCAGCGCCCGCATAGCCGCCGCCATGGGGCGTGCACGGGTAGGGCGCATTGGCGAACCATTCAAAGGTATGGGCGATTTTATCGTGCCCGCCGTAGTGCTTAAAAATAATTTAGGAATTACCACCGTTAAGGAAAGTGGGCGGAAAATAAAAAAATTGATGGCCACCATTCGGCCGGCTGCAATCAGGGCTGAAATGGCCGCCGACCTGAAGCGCTTTGGTGTGGCCAAACTCAGCACGGCGGCGCATCGGCGTTCCGTGCATGTTGGCCTGGCCGTGCGCCGTTGGATGGAGACCGAGCGGCTGACCGCTTTTACGGTCAACTTCCTGGCGGTCACCCGCAAGGCGGGTGTATCGATTGTCCCATTTTTGGAAGCCAGCAAGGCCATGGCGCGCGGCTGTGGTTATGCGGGCGAGGGCGATGTGCTGACCGCCGCCCTGGCCGGTGCATTAATGACCGCTTACCCGGAAACAACTTTTACCGAAATGTTTTGTCCGGATTGGCAAGGCAATACCGTTTATCTCAGCCATATGGGCGAAGTCAATGTAGACCTGGTTGCCGGTCGGGCCGTTCTTCACGAGATGGATTATCATTTTTCGGATGCTGATAATCCCGTAAAAGCCGCCGGTTGCCTTCGCGGCGGCCCGGCGGTTTTAGTGAATCTGGCCCCATTAGCCGGAAACCTTTTCCGGTTAATCGTCACGCCGGTTATGATGCAAAATGCGCGTGGTGCGGATCGCATGAAAAATGCAATTCACGGATGG
>CAYYBV010000119.1:0-6237 GCA_964469675.1 uncultured Verrucomicrobiota bacterium | reverse complement strand
CGCAATGCCGCATGCGCTTGGCTGGCGCGCCTGGATTGCATTGCCATGCGGTCGATTTAAAAACATTTCGTGCGGAAGCGCCGTATGCCTTGATCGTAAGCAGTTCGGCCTTGCATTGGATGGATCCGATGACCGCCGCCATAACCACTCTGTCAGGCATGTTGGCCGACCGTGGTCGGTTAGTTTTCGCGCTAATGGTGCGTGGAACGCTGGCCGAACTGCATGCCGCGCGTCGGCGCGTGGCACCCCATAAGTTACCCAAGAGCAATTTACCGACGGTATCGACCGTACAAAACGCCCTGGTGCGAGCTGGCCTGCGCATCGAGGAAAAATATGAGGAAAGCCGGCGCCAGGCGTATGATTCAGCCAGTGATTTTCTGCATCGGCTCCATGCTCAGGGGCTAACTGGCGGACGGTTGGCCAGAGCAGGCCGGTTATTAAATCGTACGGATTTACATCGCTTGACACAAGATTACGAAGACCATTACCGGGCAAATGGCGGCGTATACGCTACTTACCGGGTGGCCTATTTCCAGACACGTAAAGCGTAGACGCCCCGGGCAGGCAATCGTGCCGGACCCCAATAAACTTGCACCGCGCAAATTCCGTGGATGGCCCCCACCCGACTCAAAAAACTTCAACCCGGACCATGAATATAAAATTGACTAAACACGCGAGCAAGGTATATTCAACCGGGTCGCGTCAAATAGCTTATGTTCAACGCAGTGGTTAAAAATTTTTCGATCCAACCGGCGCGTTTAATGCGCCACACAAAGCAGGAGGACAAAACAGATGCAGGACAAGTTATTTACAACAAGATCTAGGAACTGGAAAGCGGAAGGCGAATTGACGGCCTTTAACTTGGCGTGTGTGGCCGAGGCGCTGGATACCGTTAAACGCCTCAGCGTCGCAAATGTCGGCTGGGAAACCGTTGAAAAACGCATTGGTGAATATAAAAACTGGGATCCGGACATTCTCAAGGTGGATAAGGATACGGAAAAAGGATATTGGCGGCGGCTGGAAGAACGCAAGACGCCTTTTTTATTCCTTTCGGAAGAGGCGGGCACGGTTGAAATTAATGCTGGCGCCGCAGGCCCAAAGCATCATGTGGTTTGCGATCCATTTGACGGCAGCTACCTTTTCAAGCACGGTATTCCTGCGTTCTGGTACAGCAGCCTGGCGCTGTATAATGAAGACCTGACCGCGGAGTGCTGTGCGGTGGGCGACTGCTTCCCACAGGTGATCGCCTGGGCCAACAAGACCGGCGCCTATATCGCAAACCTGAATGGTGAAAAGTTAGAGCATAAAGTCAAACTCAACAAGGAATATCGCGAGAAAATGGGGCGCCCGGATGTCACCAAGCTGGAGGGCGCAAGTATCGAGTCCTACGCGATGAAGCCGGCCAAATTCATGGCGCCACTGGTGGATGAATACCGTGATTTGTTGGCCCCGTTTAAGTTCATCAACCCGAACGGCGGGCCCTACGGATTTGCGGATGTCGCCGAAGGCAAGATTGACTGCTATTTTGCGCGCCACCAGCCTTTTGTAGATGTTTTCAGTGGTATTTACATCGCCCAGCAGGCCGGGGCGGTCGTGACCGATTTCGATGGCAACCCTGTCAAATTTGTCGCGGACGAGGAAACGGTGTGGGATGTTTTTGCAAGCACGAACCGGACACTGCACGACAAGATTCTGCAGTCCATTGCCGACTGCAAGAGAAAAATGAAGAAAAAATAAACCGCCCCGTAATTTTGCATTGCAACCGTAAAGACCAGGAAGGAATCACCAAAAATGACCAACGAAGCAATTAAACTCAAGGGCCTTAAAAAGGAAGAAGTTCCGGCGGATTTAAGCGCACAAACTTATTTTGATTTCAAAAAACACCCATTCGAGCATGCCGCGCTTTTTGAGCAGACCAATTCGGTTTACGGCGCCATCCTCGGAATCAGTGCTTACGCCAAAGATTGGCTGGAGCACACCATCGGCAAGCAACGTTCCATAGCCAAAGCTTATAAAAATAAACTGCCTAATTGCGGTCAGGGCATGGGTAATTTTGAGGTTTTGTTGGAAGAGGGCGCTGTTTTTGAGCCAGCCCGTGTAATCGGCAGCAACAAAAGTGGCGTATGCCATGCAATTTACCTGGCAAAAGGCGCCAAGCTGATCGGCAGCGATGTTTACCTTGATAATGGCAGTATTTTCTTGGGCGAAGGCACAACCGTTGAGCCGTGCGTCGGACTGAAGGGACCGCTAATTGTCGGCAAGGCTACGGAAATACGTCAAGGCGCGTATATGCGCGGCGATGTCATCATTGGTGACGGCGCGATTATTCGCGGCGAAATCAAGAATGCCGTCTTGATGAATAAGGCCAATTTCCCGCATCCGTCGTATCTCGGCGATTCGCTGTGCGGTTATATGACCCACTTCGGCAACCAGGCGACATCGGCAAATGTCGGCATATTCGCCGGACTGGTTCCTTCGGACAAGCGCAGCCCAATCTTGGTCAAGGTCGGCGGTAAGAGTTATGATCTCGGCAAACCCAAGATGGGTATTTGCATGGGCGATTACAGCCAATGCGGCTGCAACAGCGTTTCGGATCCGGCGACCTTCCTCAAGCCTTACACGATCACATATTCACTAACCCGTATTACCAAGGGCTTTTACGGGCCTTATGAAATATTGAAAAACAAACCGCTCGAGCATGGTGTTATTGAAAGAAGCCGGTACAATCCCGCCGAGGGGGGCTGCTAAAAGTTACCGCGGTATATGCTTGGCGTTTCGCCCGGCAATTTTTCAGCGATGGCACAGGCTTGTCCCGCCAGGCCGGTTTCAGTCGGGTTGACGGGGCGGCCAGTCCGGAGAATGTTTTAAGTCGCTCGCGCCCAACGCGCCGCTGGACAAACAAATTACATAACAGATCAAAAGCATCAGTCATTCGGAGGAGCAGGCAATGTTCAAGGTGGATAAGAGTCGTAAGCAGATCGTGGTGGAAACCGGCAATGCGCTGTATCGCTGGGATGCTGCCCGGGGCGGCCAACTTGTTGAACTTACCATCAAGGACGGCAAGTATCGGCGGACGTTGATTGATGCCAGGCATCCGGCCCCGAATTTGAAGCTCAGGTTGCCCGGTGGTGTCCGTTCCGTTGCCGACTACCCGGCCGAACTGAACGTGCAACATTCGGAAAATGGGTATCTTATCTTTTCGGCATCGGTCAAAATCGATGGCCTCTTTACGTTCGAGCAGCAGTACGAAGTCTTTCGCGAGAGCGTGGTTTTCTGCGAATTCAGGCTGGCAGTCAATCCCGGCAAAAAGGTGAGCATTATTGATGCGGCAATGGGGTTTGACCTTAATTTGGACAAAGCCCGCAACCTGCGCTCGAATTACGTCAGCCGTGATCAGTACCTGAAACAGGATGTCACCACCACGCACGTCCTAGGCGCGCTTGAGCTGGCCTTGGACCGCAGGAAAAAAATTCGGAAGAGCCATCTGCTACCGATGCTGGGCCTGGACGTGGGTTGGGGTGATACGCGCTGTTATTCAAACCGCATCGAATTGATCCTCGAGGATAATTCTTCCATTGGCGGCAACATGCTGGCGCCGACCAGCACCACCTCGGAAGAGCGCGGCGCGCACTGGCGCCACCAGTGGCAGTTGTGCCGCAATAATCGCGAGGTTTTCGAAACGCCGTTTTTCTATCGCAACAAATGGGCGCTGTATGTCGGTTCCGCGCGGACGGAGGCCGGGCCGCAAGCGGATCCCGTGCGTCGCAATAATGCCCTGGGCGCGCGGGTGTGTCACGTCATGTACCCGTACATTCGCGGCATGCGGAATTGGCCTTGGTGCAGCGTGCCAATGCGCCAGACGTTCTACCAGGACGTCCAGCTTGCCGTCAAAGACCCGCCACTACAGGCTGTCACCAAGGCGGCGGCACTGGGGGCCAACGTGCTGCTCATCCACCAGTTCTGGATGAATAACGGCGGCAGCAACGGCGAGCCGATGGCCGACTATCGTGTCCATAACCCGAAATGGTTGAAAGCCTTCATCAAATGCGCACACGCCAAGGGTATGCGTGTCCTGCTTTACACGCGTGGCGTCGAACAGTATTCCATGTATGCGGACTTCTTCGAAAAATACTTGAAACGCGATTGGGACGGCCTGTATATGGATTGGGCAACACCTTTTGCTATGGGGTTCATCAAATCATCGTCTCGACATTCCTCCATATACAACTATTTCATGTTCACGCGCGCTTTGCGTCAGCGCGTCGGCGAGAACGGCGTATTGATTGGCCACACCATCATGCAAGCAGCCTCGTCTTACGCCACCTTCGATGCCGCCGTGACCGGCGAGTTTTCTGTGCTGCACTCCGGTCTCATCTCCTCACCGAATGTGGGCACCAGCTATGGCGGCAGTGCCTGTATCGGAGTGCACCTTATTGCCGGCAACTCACCGGACCGCGCGATGTTCTCCGGGCAACGTGCCGCCGGTTTCGCCGCCGGGCTGGGCTGGACTAACCACCCATTCATGGAACCAGGCAAGGATTTTGCCAAATGCATGGCATTTACCAAACCGCTGTGGGACATTATTAATGCATTGGACTCGGATCCCGTCCGTGTGTTCAATCCCGCGGTTGAGCCTATTTCGTTTGCCACTTGGTCCCATGCGGCACTCTACCCTATTGCCTACAAGGACAAGCAGGATAATGTCGTGATCATTGTCGCCAACTTGAGCGACAAACCCGTCAGCGGCCAAGTCCAGATTGATTCAGCTAAGCTCGGCATCAAGACAACTCGGGCGCTTAAAGCGCTCAAAATTGCGCACGCCCATACAGCCCGGGTAAACGGCTCCCGTATCATGATCAAAGACTTGAAGCCGTACGGCTTCTGCGGCACGATTCTTTCAGCATGACACGGCAAAGCGATCAGTGGTCACGGGCCAGCACAACGATCACACTCTGGCATAAACAGATTGTGGAAATGTCACGGCGGAGTTTTTAGCCAAGGATCTGCAGGTTGCGCATTACGATGATCAAATCATCGATCATGCCAAAAATCATGGTGATGCGATCCGGACCAGCGAAAAGCATCCACCAGATGTGCGACGGCATATCGCGATTGGCAACGACTGATGAAACAAGCGGCAAAGGCACATCTGTCGCAGGCCCCCATGCGCCGTAATCAACGCCTTACGCGCGCGTTGCCTTTCCAGATACTCCAAACCTGTTCTTCGTCCGCGGGCTGACCATAGTCAGTCAGTAATGTGGTAGCCAAAGCACCGCAGGCCCAGCCGAATTGAATCCATTTTTCCGGCGCCCAGCCTTTTAAAATCGCGTAAAGCATACCGCCTACAAAGCCGTCGCCGCCCCCGATCCGGTCGAGCACCGTTATTTCACGTGGTTCCACAATATGCCAGGCGGCGCCTTCGGCCATAATGGCACCCCAAAGATGCTGGTTGGCGCTGATCACCTCGCGCAACGTGGTGGCGAAGGCGGAGGCATTCGGATAAGCTTTCTTTACCCGATCAATCATACCCTTGAAGCTTTCTATTTTAGCCGCAATACCCTTGCCACCGGCTTCGGGGCCTTCAATCCCAAGGCAAAGCTGGAAGTCCTCCTCATTCCCGACCAGGATATCGGCCACTCCCGCGATTTCGGCGAAAATCCGATGCAACTCGGCCTCGCGATTTTTCCAGAAAGTGGCCCGATAATTAAGGTCAAATGAAATCCGGGTACCGTGCTTTTTAGCGGCCCGGGCCAGTTCCAGACAAAAAACTCCTGTTTCGGGCGACAACGCCGCAATCAGGCCGGAGAGGTGCACGATTTGCACGCCTTCCTTGGCAAAAATCCGGTCCAAGTCAAAGTCCTTCACGTTCAGTGTCCGGCCCACTTCGCCGGCACGATCATTATGCACCCGCGGACCGCGCGAACCATAGCCGCTGTCGGCAATATTGAACTGGTGGCGATAACCCCATGGCCCGCCCTGCGCCACTTCCTTGCCCTCATAAGTCATATGGCGGCTCGCAAGATTGTCCTTAATAAAACGAGCAATGGGACTATCCTTGACAAAGGTTGTCAGCACCTTTACCGGCAAACCGAGATAAGCCGCAACGCTGGCCACGTTGGTTTCCGCACTGGTGGCCTGCATCAGAAATGTTCCGCTGCAATGCACCGGCTGACTATTGGCCGGGGTGATCCGCACGCCCATACTGGTGGGCACAAGCAGGGCACAGGCACAGTTTTT
>CAYYBV010000118.1:304-6246 GCA_964469675.1 uncultured Verrucomicrobiota bacterium | reverse complement strand
GTAAGCCCTGTCCTTGTGGATAAACCTATAGTTGATGTGGCCGCTGTTTTTTGCGGGGTACAATTATGGTAAGCCAACCAACGTGTGGCGTTCCCCGCGCCGTCAAGCCCGTGGAAGCGCAGCGCCAATTGTCGCGTATAATTGGTGATCTGGTCCGGTATGTTGAATACCTTCAAGAGCAAGGCGTTGCCGAGGTTGTCTGTCCATCAGAAATTTCGTCCGCAAATCAGCCAAAGGCGATTGCGTCTGTGAAAGTCGTTCAGCCTCAACCAAACCAAAAAATCGAATATCCAACATCTCACTCCGGACCTCGGATGGAAGAAAGCGCTGCCCGTATGAAGCTGAATGCCATCGCCAAAGCGGTGGCCACTTGTGAAAAATGTGGGCTGCATGCCAAGCGGGGTCATTCCGTGCCGGGACAGGGCTGTTTGCATCCGGATATACTTTTCATTGGGGAAGCGCCCGGCGAAGATGAAGACAAGCAAGGCCTGGCGTTTGTCGGCCGGGCGGGCCAGATGTTAACGCGGTTGATCACGCGCATGGGGTATACCCGTGATGTGGTTTTTATCGCCAATATAGTCAAATGTCGCCCGCCGGATAACCGGAAACCTTTGCCCGAAGAGATGAATTGCTGTCGCCCATATCTTGAGCAACAAATTGCGGTGTTGAAACCAAAGGTGATTGTTTTGTTGGGGGCCAGTGCCTTTGAGGGGCTCATGCCGCCCGCATTGCCAGGCATTACAATATCAAAGGTGCGCGGTAAATGGTTGGAATACAAAGGCATTCCGATAATGCCGACTTTTCACCCTTCCTACCTTTTGCGCAATCCGTCGGCCATGTGGAATGTCTGGAGCGATATGCAACAGGTTCTGAAGCGTCTTGGACGCACCCCGCCGCCTGCGTCGGTCAGGCAAAAGTGATGTTTTGATCTGCAATGGTCGGGCTAATTTATGCCAACGCAAAGCGATTTGACTTGAAAACAACGGTGGGAGTGTTGGCAGGGTGTGTTTTCAGGCGTCGGCCAAGCAGGCGCAGGGGATTATCGCGACCGACAGCCCATAATTCCTTTTCATTCATCAAGTTTAACGAAGCCAGATAGTTCATGCATTGCAGCATGGTGGCGGATGATCCAGCTAGGTAGGGGGTGCCCTTGAACCCGATGCGGCCGGATTTCTCCAGCACAACCGCGTGGCCTTTAAAATGGTAATCACCCGGTTTTAGCCCACCCAGATCAGTCGCGTCGCTGACGACGATAAAACGCTTGATGGTTTTAGCCCGCAAGGCAACCTTGATGAAATCGGCCGGCAAATGATGACCGTCGGTTATGAATATGCCGGAGATGTCGTCGCAGGTCAATTGCCACCAGAGCGGGTTCTGGTGCCGGTTAATCATGTTGGGCATGCCGTTGCCCAGGTGCGTGCATAAGTGTACGCCGGCCTGGACTGCTTTGGTCATTACGCTGTCGTCAGCCATATGGTGTCCCATCGAAACCACTGTGCCGTTTGCAGACGCGTGCCGAATGAGCGCCATGGCGCCTGCCACTTCTGGGGCCAGCGTCAGCAGCACGATGTTGCCATCCGCCCATTCCTGAAAACGCTTAAATGTGTCCACATCCGCCCGGATGATGTTTTCCGGCGGGTGCGCGCCGCGTGCACCCTCGATTGGTGAAATGAAAGGGCCTTCCATATGGATGCCCAGCAGGTGCGGTTTAAGTTCCTTGTCACGCAGGGCTTCGGCCAGGACTGGCAAGCTGTGTTTGTAATTGTCCAGGGAGCTTGTGACTAAAGTCGGGCAATAGGCCGTTGTGCCGGCTTTGACCAATTCACGCGTGGCCATCCGGACCTGCTCGATGGTCAGGGTGGGCGCGGAAAAATCAATACCCTTGAATCCGTTAATCTGAATGTCGATAAATCCTTGTCTGATCATGGCGCGTCTTTCATGCTTGTGTTGTTTTTCTAGTTATAAATCGCTAATTAATCCATGGTGGTGTCTCGGGCAACAGTTTGTCGAATTCCGCAATCAGCGCGTTTTCGTAGGCGCCACCGTAAGTTCCATTCAGGAATTTTTTAAAAGCTTCTTTTTGAAAGCGTTCCCAGGAAATGGCCTCATGACCTGGGTTTATCGGAAAAAAATGACCGTTAACGCTTTGGGCCGCGCTTAAATCGCCCGGCGCATCACCGATCATCAGAATGCGATCATTCTGGTAGCGTCCCTGCGCCACCATCTGCAGGTGTTCCTGCTTGGTGCCGAGTTCCTGGCCGGCGATGGCCTTGACATAATCTAAAAGGTCGTGCGCCTGCCATTCGCGCAACAGGGTTTCCGTGGGCGTCTGCGAGACGCAAATGACATCGGCCTGGGCACAAATCTGCTCCAGACTTTCGCGCACCCATTTAAAAGGCGGAACATTAACTACCGTCCGGGCAATTGCGGCATTGACGTCCTCGCTCCATTTTAAAACGGCGGCCAGTTCCGTATCGCCGGTTTGTTCGATCAATTTTTTCAAGGTGGGATTGCCAAGCGGCACGCCGGATTCGACGAATTTTCTTAACGAAGTGAATTCTGGCAACTGGACGCCGGCGGCCAACACCTCCGGGTGCTTGCGCAGCAGGTCAATGCTCAAGAGCAGGCAGGGGAACCGGTTCCGGCCACGGTATTTAGAGTATAAATTTACGAACTCGGCCGAGGCACGCACATATTTTTCGATTTTCTCGAGCTTCCATTGGGAAATTATAATTTTATGGATGCACTCTTTCTGTTTGATTTCCATGGTGGGAAAAACGCAGCCGTCGGAATCGATGCCCACAAACGTGTCGTGCTGCGGCTTGAAATTGACGATGTTATCCCTGGCCCATCCACGGTGTTGGTTCATAATATTAATTAAGCATTGACCGAGCGTCTCGGCGCCAGTTGCGACGAGACGCTCGCTGGCCTATGCAGTGTAGATGGACGCGGCGGTGGATCCACCGTGGCCGGTCCAGTTGGTGTGGAAGACCTGGCCGCGCGGCTTGTCCACGCGCTCATATGTATGCGCGCCAAAATAATCGCGTTGTGCCTGTAAAAGATTGGCGGGCAGACGCGCCGTGCGGTAGCCATCGTAATAATTCAGAGCGCTGCTGAGTGTGGGCGTCGGGATGCCGAGTTTCACCGCCGTCTGGATGACACGCCGCCAGGCGCCTTGCGCCTTCTTGACTGCGTCCGCGAAAAAAGGATCAAGCAACAGATTGACCAGTTGCGGGTTATTGACAAATGCATCTTTGATTTTGCCCAGAAACGCGGAGCGAATTATGCAACCGCCGCGCCACATAAGCGCGATCCCGCCATAATTCAAGTTCCATCCGGACTCTTTAGCCACCGAGCGCATCAGTTGGTATCCCTGGGCGTAAGATACGATTTTGGAGGCATAGAGCGCCTGCTGGAGGTCATCAACGAACTTGGCTTTGTTGCCAACAAACTTGGCGGCCTTGGGGCCGGGCAGAACCTTGGCGGCGGCCACGCGCTCATCCTTGAGTGCCGAGAGACAGCGGGCAAATACGGCCTCGCCGATTAGGGTCAGTGGCTGGCCCGCGTCGAGCGCGGCCATGACGGTCCATTTGCCAGTGCCTTTTTGGCCAGCGGTGTCCAGAATGGTGTCCACCACATCTTCGCCCGCTTCATTCTTGTAACCCAGGATGTCACGGGTGATTTCAATCAGGTACGAGTCCAGTTCTCCCTTGTTCCAATTGGCCAGGACTTTGTGCATCTGTTTGTTGGTCATGCCTAGGCCCTGGCGCATTAGCTGGTAGGTCTCGCAAATCATCTGCATGTCGCCATACTCGATTCCGTTATGGACCATTTTGACGAAGTGGCCGGCGCCGTTTTCGCCGACCCATTCGCAGCACGGTTCGCCCTGGTCGGTTTTGGCCGAGATTTTCTGAAAAATCGGCCTCACGAACTCCCAGGCGGAGGGTGATCCGCCGGGCATGATCGATGGCCCGCGCAGCGCGCCATCCTCGCCGCCCGAAACACCGGTGCCGATATAACGCAAGCCTTTACCTTCCAGGTATTGGGTGCGACGGGTGGTATCGGGGAAATGGGAGTTGCCGCCGTCAATTATAATGTCGCCTTTGTCCAGGAGCGGAATCAGCGTTTCAATAAAGTCATCCACGGCTTTGCCGGCCTTGACCATCAGCATGATCCGGCGTGGTTTTTGCAGGGCGTTGACCAGTTCCGGCAGCGAATGGGTGCCGATTAAATTTTTATCCTTTCCCCGACCTTTAATAAAATCATCAACTTTCGACACGGTCCGGTTGAAAACCGCCACGGTGAACCCGTTGCGCTCCATGTTGAGCACCAAGTTTTCGCCCATAACTGCCAGCCCGATAAGTCCGATATCTGCTTGCTTCATTTGGTCTCTCTCCTTTGGGTGATTGCGGAACATACGCCTTTGTGCCTCTCTTTTTAAAAGAAGCGTTTAGGAATGCAAGTAAAATAATTTTCACTTTATCCTTACATACACTGATGGGTCTGTATATGTTTGCAGGGCGAGGGCCGAAAACAGTTTCTTCGCAGGCGCTGGCCTTGGTTTTACATAATTACGCAAAGTGATCGTCCTATGCTCACCGTTGCCCATCTGGCTAAATCTTATGGCGCGCGCATCTTGTTTCGCGGCGTATCGTTTCATGTGAAGGCCTCCGATCGAATCGGGCTGGTTGGACCGAATGGTTCGGGTAAGTCAACCCTTTTTCAACTTATCCTGGGTGATATGGAGGCGGATGCCGGCACGGTGGCTTTGCGGCATGGCGTGACGGTCGGGTACCTTCCCCAGGAAATTAATCCCGGCGGTAACGAAACTGTCCTGGAACTGGCTACGGCGATTGCGCCGGAAATCACCGCATTGCGGAATGCCTTGCGCGCGCAGGCTCTGAATAGCGATGCCTGGCATGCCACCCAGGCGCGGTTGGACGAATGGCGGCTCTATGAGCTGGAGTCCAAAGCCCGGCGGATCCTGGCCGGTCTGGCATTTCGTCAATCTGATTTCCAGCGACCGGTGGGCGCGCTCAGTGGCGGGTGGGTCATGCGCGCCCATCTGGCGCGCCTGTTGGTGCAGGCCCCCGGCTTGCTGATGTTGGATGAACCCACCAATCATCTGGATATTGCGTCATTGCTTTGGTTTCAGGATTATCTGCAAACCTATTCCGGTGCCATTTTGATGATCTCCCACGATCGCGAATTGCTCAATAATCTGGTGGGCAGTATTTTTGAAATTAATCAGGCCCAGGTCATTCGCTATCGTGGCAATTACGATGCCTATCTGGCTCAACGTGCCATGCGTCAGGAACAGCAATTGGCGGCATATAAGAACCAGCAGAAAGAGATCGCGGCCCTCCAGCGGTTTGCCGACCGTTTCCGTGCCAAGGCAAGCAAGGCATCCCAGGCCCAAAGCAAGTTGAGGCAAATTGAACGCATGGAAAAAATCGAGGCGCCGGCGGGCGCGGATCAAAAGATTGTGTTCCATTGGCCCCAGCCGGTGCGGACTGGGCTTAAAGTTGTCACGCTGGCCGATGTCTGCCAGGCCTACGGCCCGGTCATGGTGTACCAGGGCTTGAATATGAGCGTGGAACGCGGTCAGCGTAGTGTGCTTGTCGGGCCAAACGGATCTGGTAAATCCACCCTTTTGAAAATGCTGGCCGGTGTAATCCCGATCCAGAGTGGCCGTCGCGAACTCGGACTGCATGTCAAACTCGGTTATTATTCCCAACACCGCATTGACATGCTCCATGTTGACCGGACGGTGCTCGAGGCAGTGCTGGATATATCCTCCCCGGTGGGAGAACAAACGGCGCGGTCTGTCCTGGGCGCGTTCCTGTTTCGTGGCGATGATGTATTTAAGCGTGTTTCGGTGTTGAGCGGCGGTGAAAAGAGCCGGTTGGCCATTGTAAAACTGTTGCTTAATCCGCCAAATT
>CAYYBV010000118.1:0-294 GCA_964469675.1 uncultured Verrucomicrobiota bacterium | reverse complement strand
CTTTGATCGCCGCTCTCCGGCAATATAAAGGCACTTTAGTTTTCATCAGTCATGACGTGTATTTTATAAAGTCAATTGCCACTACCGTTTTGCATATCCATGCGGGGCGGGTTACACCGTATGCCGGTGATTACCAGTATTATCTTGACCGTACCCAAGCACATCCCGAACGGGCGCCCTTGAGGGTTAGCGGACCATTAATTGATGCCCGTCCCGTCGAACCGAATGGCCCCACGCGCAAAGCCATGAAACGCCTTGAGGCGCAAACCAGGCAGATCCGCTCACAAAGGCTTC
>CAYYBV010000117.1:0-6264 GCA_964469675.1 uncultured Verrucomicrobiota bacterium | reverse complement strand
TCATGAGTGCGATGGGGCGGTTCATTGACGATAAGCTTACGGTCATCGTGCTCCTCAACACTTCCACTGCTAAGGGAAACGGGTTTGACATCGTAAAAGGCGTGGCGGCTTTTTACATTCGGGGCTTGAATGAAACAGCTGCCGCGCCTTGACTAATGGAGAGTTATTAAAATGTACGACTTAAAGATCACAAATGTATTGTTAATCGACGGCGGTGGTGCCCCTCCACCTTCCGGTTGATGGTCAAGACCGCGGGAAACTAAAATAGAGTTTGGCACCGTTGGTGGGGGCAGATCAAGTCCGTGCCGGCAGAAAGCGATTTCTTATCAGAATCAGATTAAAACATTTCTTTGATTTCAGACAGGGTTTCTCTCACCAACAAATCTCCGCCCTCGTGACCGGTAATTCCGCTTGATACGTATGCGCTGTAATGACTGCCTTTTTCGGCTTTTTCGGTAGGCAAATATCCGTCCGCGCCGCAAGCAAGCTGAATAAGGAAAGTTTGCTTTGCACTGCTTCTTGCGCGGATTTTATTACCGTAATTCAGGAAAAGCTCAAACGGGTTAGTGGCTATCGCTATATCTCCAAAGCGTATAACGTGTATTTCTTCGGTAAAGGAATTTACCTTTTGCTGATAGGAGTAGCGTGCGATAATTCCGGCATAAACGTGGAGCGCGGCGTTATCCTCGAAGGTAATATTTTTTCCAATGTTCTTGTCAATAAAACTATTGATTTTTTCCACCGCGTTGTTGTATTCCGAAATGGTTACCCTGCGCAGCGGCAATACCATATTTATAGTTTTGTGAATAAGCAAACCTTCGTTTTTGTAATCTTTTGCCGATAATTCCTCATATACCGAAATTATTTCATTCGATATGCGCTTGCCTACAAGCTTTAAACCGCTTACATCAAACATAGAGGGGTCTGCACGTCTTTCTATATAATCCGCGTGGTGAATATTCGGATCGTCTATCGGCGTTTTGGGGTTTACCCAACGAATCATATCGCGGGGGCACTGATCGCCTGCAGCGGAACAAAGCCCCAATACGTTTATCTTCTTTTCGAATTTCTTGCGCAAATTTTCCTTTACCTTGCCCCAATAATCGGAAGAAATAAAGCTCCTATGCTCCACTACCTGTGCGGGACAAGCTATGTTTGCAATAACTCCCGTGAGCTCTTTGCTGTCGTCAAAGGTATAAATAAGCTCTATTCCCGAATCGTTACCCGCTTCAAGCTCCTCAAAATTTGCTAAATTTGTATCGCCCCACATTTTCGCGGAGCCATCGTCGTAGCACACTCTGCGGTTCATGCCTACTGCCGCTCTTCCGAAAGCGTTTGCGTAATATGCAGTTTTTCGGTTTGCCCAAGCTGTAATTATTGCCTCGGATATTTTATTCACTAGAAAGGTAAGGGCACCATCGGGATCCATATACTTTTCGCCGCTCGTTTTGGAAATATATCGCATGTCTGATGGCAGCATTTTCTCCAATACTTTCAAAGAGTTAACGGAACAGGTGCCCGTTCTTGTATAAACGTAGCTTGTGTGCGTATGGGTTGCACTGATTATTATCTTGTCTGCAGGTATTTCAAGCGTGTCCTTTATATTTGCTTTGACGGCTTCGTTAAGGTTTTTTTCTATTGCCACAAGGTCGCACGCACAGATAATCACTTGATCGTTTCCGCTCTCTAAAGCAAACGCCGTTACGGTAATCGGTGATTCGACCTCATTCGAGACGCGCTCGAAAAACTGGCCTGCCAAAGCAATTTTTTGTTTCGGGGTAATATCTACCTCTGCCCAACCGATTTTAATCCTTTCCATTTTTTGTATCTCCTGATTCAATGTGTTTTTTTATTATTCTGCCATAATTACCGCGCCGATAATGCGCTTATTTTTTGCAAACCTTCAGCCAGGCCTCACGCACTGCTTTCGCCATTTCTTCGATAAGTGCTTCAGGATTTTCGGCTTTAGCAACCGCGCTGCTGCGTTCAATCCCCATTAGCCCGCCCGCCGCTGGCTGATCGCAAAGTGTTCGCAGGCCGTTTGTACGGCTGGCGCTGAACGACGGGCGTCGTCAGTTTCGGGAAATGGCATCCTTCAGAACCGCATTATCCAGCATCGCATCAGCCAGCAGGTGCTTCAGCCGGCGGTTCTCTTCCTCCAAGTGCCGCAGCCGCTTGGCTTTATTGAGATCCAAACCCCTGTACTTGGACTTCCACCGGTAATAGGGCCCCTCGGCTATGCCGTGCTTACGCGTCAGGTCTGCCAGGGCAATCCCCGCTTCCGCTTCTTTCAGTATCCCGATAATCTGCTCTTCACTGAACCGTTTGCCTCGCATTTTAGTCCTCCTGGGGCTATCCTACCCACTCGAGGACTTTCTTTCAATCTGGCACAGTTTTTCGGGCTCAGGTCACACACGTTTTACGTGTCTGCGCCGAGCTGAAAATTCCGGCGCTTCCTTGATGCACTCCGCCAGGATTTTCATGGCCTGCATGAAATGGCTTTTGCTTTCCTGCTTGCGCTGCGGATCAAGTGACGAGGGCGCCGGGCCCACCTCCGGCCAGCCGGGCGCGGTCAGGTTGCCGGGCGGAATCGCCTGCTGCTCCCAGTTATAGAACAACCGGCCCCAATCGCTCTGCAGGGCCTTCTTGAGCCGGGCCTGGTTAGCGGGATACCAGAAAAAGTCGTGATAAAGCACGCTGGCGATATAGGCCCAGGGGGCCAGCACGGTTTTTAACGACCATTCCACGGGTTTTTTCAGCGGGCCCCAGTAGATTTTATGCTGCATGCGGCTGGCAAAAGTCATCTTGCGGAAGGGGCCGATAAAATTCCAGTTTTCGGCGGCCGCCTCAGTGTCGCCGGCAATCTGAATATCGCGCGGATCGCCGCAACCCAATCCCTGTTCGTGGGCCAGGCGGATGAATTTAATGTCGCGCAGGGGATTGAAGCCCATCAGTTTGGCCGCCACGGCGTCAATTGCCACCTGGTCGGCCGAGGCCAGGATGATGTTCTTGGTGTAGGGCGTCATGCAGCGCGGCCCGGGCCCGTCGCCGGCGAAGGTTCCGTCCATGACGGCAAACACTCCCGTATGAATTTTCTGCTGGATCCTGAGCAGGTCCACCAGGGTCTCGTGAATCACCGGGTGGGTCCAATGGCGCCGCTCGTTGAGCAGGCCGCCGAACGCGTTTTTCATGGCGCCGGTCGTCGTGGTGAAGACATGGGTTTTGATCGTCGGCAGGTGAATGATGTTTTCGCCGATGAAGCGCTTGGGGATCATGAACCCCTCGGGGTAGACCTGGTTCAGGCATAGAAACTTATCCGCCAGATCGCCCACGGCTTCGCGGATGTTGATCCATTCGACGTCCGGCTCGTAGAGGTGCACATTTTGCAGGCCGTGGGCCTGGACGACGTTGACCTGCTTGTTTTCGCGCTCGCCGAGGCGGGAATCGATGACCACCGTGCGGTTGTGGCAGGCGTGAATTCGGGCGGGATCGTAGCCATCCTGCTTCAAGGCGCGAATGACACCGTCCAGCTGCCAGGGTGTGGTGGAGCTGCCCGGAAAGAAAAAATGCCAGCTGATGTTGACCTTGAGCGCCGTTTCGCTGGTCTTCGGCAAAACAGACTGGTAGCCGGCCAGGTTCAGCAGGCGGTGATAATCCTGCAGGACCGTGGCTGGCGCTGTTCGTAAAATGGCGACGGTTGATTTTGGGGCATTCATGAATGTAACCATAACAGAATCCGGGCAGGACATTCAATTGAATATCTGGCGTGGTAAATGAAGCGATTTTCTGATAAAAGTTATAACCAGCGTGAAATTATGTTGATAGGCAGGACTGGCCGGCCAACTCGCTAGCGCAATCTGGCTCAACGATACAAGCATGCGGCTGTGCCCTGGTCTGGAAACGGACGCTTAGTTAGACTTCATGTTGCAAAGTACTTTCATTCATCTGCCCGGCATCGGGCTGGTCCGGGAACGGCGACTCTGGGATGCCGGCATCCGGACCTGGCAGGATTGCCTGGCCCCCGGAGTTGATTTGCCCTGGAACGATTCGCTGAAGGCGCGGACGCGGGAGCGCCTGGACCAATCCATCCAGGCTTATCGTGATGCTGCCTGGGCGTTTTTTGAGAAGCACCTGCCATCCGATCATAAATGGAGGGCTTTCGGCGATTTTCAAGACCGGACCCTGTACTTGGATATTGAGACCACGGGCCTTAACCGGGATGATACCATCACGATTATCGGAACATGTAACGGCCATGAAACCAAAATTTTTATTCTTGGCCAGGATTTACAGGAAGCCGTCGCGGAAATTAACCGTTATCCCGTTTTGGTGACTTATAATGGCGCCTGTTTCGATATCCCCGTCATCCAGCGCCAATTTGCGGAGGCCTGCCGAAACCATATCCATATCGACCTGCGTTATCCGTTACAACGCCTGGGATATTCGGGCGGACTGAAAGGCATTGAGCGGGCGATGGGTATTGCGCGCAGCGAAGCCACGCGCGGCCTGGATGGCTGGGATGCGGTGCGCTTGTGGCAGGCCTACCAAAACGGCAGTCAGGAAGCGCTGGGTCTCTTGGTGGCGTATAATGCGGAAGACGTCCGGAACCTTAAACCTTTGATGGAATTTGTCTATCAAACTTGCTATGCTGATCTACAATTTACAGGTTCATAATGCATGCGTCCGCCATCCATGGCAGCAGATAACCTAACCGCAATCAGGAATATAAATATGACGGCAAAAATTATTGACGGCAAGCAGGTGGCCACCGCAATTCGCGCGGAGTTAAAGGCGGAAGTAGCGCAGCTGAAAACCCGGGGCATCACGCCCGGACTGGGCGTCATCCTGGTCGGGGACGATCCGGCCTCCAAGTCTTATGTCACGGCCAAGGAACGGGCTTGTGCGGAAATCGGGTTGTTTTCCGACGATAATCGCCTGCCGGCGACGACCTCGCAGGCCGATTTGCTGGCGCGGGTCCGCGCGATGAACGCCGATTCGAAGATTCACGGCATCTTGGTGCAACTGCCCTTGCCCAAACATTTGAACGAGAGCGAGGTGCTTTTGGCGATCAACCCGGACAAAGACGTGGACGGGTTCCACCCGATCAACGTCGGCCGGATGGTGCTGGGGCAGAAAGCCTATCTGCCCTGCACGCCCCACGGCGTCATGCAACTGCTCGTGCGCAGCGGCGTCAAGCTGAAGGGGGCGCATGTGGTCGTGGTCGGCCGGAGCAACATTGTCGGCAAGCCGCTGGCCAACATGCTCTGCCTGAAGAACGACCAGGCCAATGCCACGGTGACGATCTGCCACACCGGCACGAAGGATATCGGATATTTCACGCGCCAGGCGGATGTCGTCGTGGCCGCGGCCGGGCACCCCAACACAATCACGGCCGAGATGATCAAGCCCGGCGCGGTGGTCATTGATGTCGGCGTCAACCGCGTGGAAGACGCCTCCAAGAAGGCCGGCTATCGCCTGGTGGGCGATGTCGATTTTGAAGCCGTCAAGGAAAAGGCCTCGCTGATTACGCCAGTCCCCGGCGGCGTGGGGCCCATGACCATTACGATGCTGCTGTTCAACACCGTGGCATCGGCGAAACGCGGGCTGAGATGTAGACTGTAGGCTATAGACTGTAGCTCGGATGTCAGCGCACACTTCATACGTTCTTCGCTCAACATGCTGATCAGCCGTCCGGCGACTTTCCTTACGTCAGCCAACGGTCTACAGTCCAATGGCCTCCGGCCCTTTTTTCAGTTCTTCCGGCTGGCGGCTTCCTAGATCTGGGTGATCTTGGCGTCGCGCATCATCTTCTCCACCGGGTATTCCTTCATGTAGCCGTAGCCGCCCAGCACCTGGACGGCGTCGGTTGTGACGCGCATGGCGGTGTCGGAGGCGAAGAGCTTGCACATGGCGGAAATCTTGCTGACGTCCTTGCCGCCGCCGTCAATATAGCGGGCGGCAGCATAGACCAGCGCGCGGGCGGCCTCGACTTGCGTAGCCATGTCGGCCAGCATGAACTGGACGCCCTGGAAGGAGCAGATCGGCTTGCCGAACTGGCGGCGTTCGCGGCTGTATTTAACGGCCTCGTCCAAGGCCCCGGCGGCGATGCCCAGGGCCTGGGCGGCCACGCCCGGGCGGGAGGTGTCGAAGGTTTTCATGGCCAGGATAAAGCCCATGCCTTCCTTGCCGAGGACATTGGCTTTCGGCACGCGGCAATCCTGGAAGACCAGTTCGCGCGTGGCGGAGGCGCGGATGCCCATCTTG
>CAYYBV010000116.1:0-6420 GCA_964469675.1 uncultured Verrucomicrobiota bacterium | reverse complement strand
ATCCGCTTGCAAATCTCCACTTCCTGATTGCGCGTTAGCAACGGCACCTGTCCCATCTGGTGCAGATACGTGCGGATCGGATCGTCCATGACATCCATGGACTTGGCCTGCTCGGCACGCTCATCCTTTTCCGCCTGCTTTTTAAACTGCTCCACACCGGTGGAATCAATTACCTCAATATCCATTCCACGCAAGAGCAGAATAAACCCGTCAATTTCCTCGGGATCAATCAGGTTGGTCGGAAGCGCTGCGTTAATATCGCCATACGTCAGGTAACCCTGATCCCGCGCCAGCTTGGTCAGATCCTTCATCTTTTCACGAAGCTCTTCACTGCTCAGCTTGACACGGATATTGGAGTTAAAAGCATCACCACTCCGCTCGGTCGCCGCACCCTTGGCGTCGGACGACTTGATGACCACTGACACCGTCTTGGGCGCTTGCCTGACCCGCGTTTTTTTATACGATTGGGCGCCATGCATACCGCGCGCAGCCGGCAGACGCGCGCGCCTTTTGAGCGGGCGGACGCAGCGTGTGACCGATGCTTTATGTTTGATTTTCGTCGGCGATTTATGTTTTGTCTTCATATATTCAAAAACAAGCTACGCCCAAGCCAACGGTCGGGATCGAACCGACGACCTGCGCATTACGAATGCGCTGCTCTACCAACTGAGCTACGTTGGCAGGAAAACAAAAAATGATGCCGGGGCATTTGTTTATACCGGTGGATGGGGGTCTGTCAATCTATTTTCCTTTATCCTTAGGTTAACCAACACCTGTTCATGGGCATGGACCACAATCGCCGGGGGTGATTCAACCGGGCAGTGACACTGGCAGGCCCCACAGCCACGGCACAGGCCTTCATCCACTTCAGGACAATTGACCCCATTATGCTCTATAATTCGAATAGCTTGATAAGAGCAGAATTCATGGCATACCATGCAATACTGGGCATCTTTCCACGCCAGGCAGCGAGCGCGATTCACCCTGGCTATGCCAATGGACAAAGCCCGTTTTGCTTCTAATGACAGGTGGCCAATAGCGCCCGTCGGACAGACGGCCGTGCAACGCTGACACCATTCATTACAGTAGCACCGGCTGAAATCCAAGCTGGGCGTCAGCCAGCTTCCCGGTCCACCGGCACCCAGGTCGGGAACGATAATCCCTTCCGGACAAGCGCGCATACAACTGCCACACCGGGAGCAAAGTCCCCTTAACAAAGGTTCCGCCACTATGCCCGGTGGACGAATTGGATTATGCGGCCCCGGACGCGAGGCGCCAGTCCGTTTCAATGCCCACCCCAGGCCCGCGCCAAAGATCAGGGATAGAAACATCCGCCGCCCCGTCACCACGCCGCCACCTTGCGAAGAAATAAAGAAACCGGAAAGATCCTGGGCAGAAACCGCCGACGGCATAGCCTGCTGGCGCATGATTATCTGCCGGCAGAACTTACCGGTTATCCCCAGCAGCGCCTGCATAGCGCCCAGGGGACATACCCGCTCGCACCAAAGGTGCGGCCAGATCGCCGTAATCAGGCCAAGCAAGATCAAGCTCATGGCGGGTGCCCCATCCACCCATTGCCAGTCCTCACCCCGCCACGCACTAAAAAAACCGTTAAAAATAATCAGCGGGTCAAGATGCAACAGTAGCGGGAAGCCGGCGGCCGCACCTCCCAGCATCACAAAACCTAATCCCAGGCCAAGCATTGGCAACCCGCGCACAGATGAGGGCTGGCGGCCAATCAGCCTTGGCCATCCACGGCAGCGCTGGCAAAGGTCCAGCTTGCCGATTAAAACCAGCAGGTAACCCGTAGGGCACAAATGATAGCAAAACCAGCGGCCACGCATGATGGCCAATAACAATAGGGGCAGACCGATCAAAGACACCAAGCTGACCGAACGCTTCGCAACTGCCGAACAGACGGCAAGCAAGGGACTGGCGGCCGGCCAGGCAACCACACCCGAAAGCCATGTAAAAAACTGCGCACTGCAGACTGCGGCCAGCACCACGACGCCAACACGAAGAATGGTTCGTTGATAATGCATAGCGAATGCTAACCGTCAACAAGCGATCAATTTTGAACAGTTACACCCAATTAGGCATTCACGTGCACAATCGCAACTTTTTCCAATTCCCCGCAACCGACCCCCAAATCATGGGCCATTTTAATATAACGCACATCAAAAGGTTGCTTGCCGAACAGCGTTGCCGCATAAGCATCCACCGCCACCGGATCTGTGCCGAAAATAAGCTGGTTAGGAAAAGCCAGCTTGCCGGGCCCCTGGGGCCCATTGGTGAGCATGATGCGCAAGGCATCCACAATAATCAGCGAGGGCTTGATCAAGGTGCTGAAATCCGCGATGCACTGGTGCAGGTTGTGCTTATGCCAATAACCGCGGTCGGATACCGATCCCATCCAGTTTTTCATGGAAAGCGTCAAGGTCGCACCGCCGTGGCTTTTGGCCACCGGCATATTGATCAAACAGGGCGCTTCGAGCACATCCCGGACTACGTCCGCCTCTTTCAGATTTATGCCCCGGGGAATGGCCACGCGCTGAAAATGGCCACGCTCCGGCGAATACATACGCCCGCCCGCCCGCTTGACCGCCGCACTGATACCACTGCGTTCAAACGCATCTTTGGCGGGGGAACAGCTTTTTTCTGGCACCACAACGGCGGCGGCCCCAGAATGCAAACACGCCTGAATACAGCATTCGACCAGGACCGGGCTCGTGTTACCACCCTGTTCCGGCAATGAAGCCCAAGCCGCATTCGGCTTGAGGGTTACGCTTTGACGCGGCTTCACAAAGCGCGCCCACCCACCCATCCGGGCAATGCCCGCCGCAAGCATGCGGCCGGGATCAGAACCATGGACCACATAAATCGTGGCGGCACCCCCACCCCCTGCGGATTCCGCCCACGTCATACGCGGCAGGCACACGCTGCTGACTGCCGTGGCGACCAAGCCGGTAATAAATTTACGGCGATTGATACGAGCATTCATGGCAAAATCACGTTTAACCATCAGTTACTAAAATATAGATAATTATCGCATATTCACGCGCCGGCCGCAAGCGCAATGCAAGCCCGATGTGTTTGATGATTTCCAGGCTGCCGCTCGCACGGCCCCGCCCGGTGCTACACGAACTAGGCCATCAATTTGCTTTACAGCGCAGAAGGTTATTTGTCATACTGACCAACAAATTTAACCTGCGAAAGAAAGGATAATTCATGGAAGCAAAAATCAGGGCCAAGCTTGAAGAACTGCGCAAAATGCTTAAGGCCGATGGCGGCGATATGGATATCGTCAATATCACAGGCAACCAGGTGAGCCTGCGGCTGAAAGGCGCTTGTGGTTGCTGCCCGCATGCCGCGCAAACGCTCAAGCAGGGTATCGAGCGGGTTCTGCAAGAATCAGTGGATCCGACCATCACGGTTTCACCGGTAAAATAAAACCGCAGAGCTCAAAATGACGGCGCGTTGTCTCGTGCGCTTTTAAAAAATTTACGCATTGACTTTTCCGCCCGGAGCAGCCATCATTACCTTGCTGCGATTACAACGCTTTTATCGGCATGTATCATGAAAACAACCGTTTCCATTTTGACTACGGCAATCCTGCTGATCGCGGGTTCTGCCAGGGGCACGGCGCCGCAATTGACGCCGACGGAACTCAATAAAACGGTTAGTGCGGGACAGGGCCCCGTGTTTGATAAAATTTATGTGGCAAATACAGACACGGTAGACAGCGTGATCACCTACACCGTTGTGACCACCAATGCCTGGCTGAGCGCAAGCCCGACAAACGGTAACGTGCAAAACGGCAGCATGAATACCGTGCTTGTCACTTATACAACCGCCAGTCTGCCGCCAGGATGGCATACCGGGCGTTTGGACGTTGTCGCGTCGGGTTCGGGAACACAGTCCGTAGCCGTAGCACTGCGGGTTAACCATCCGTGCGCGGCGGCATGGGATGCGGAAAGCAAGGTATGGACCAATGAGATTATCGCGGGCGCAAGCTTGGCGGGAACGAATCTGATGGTATGGAATGCGAGCGGAACACCGATAGGCGAAATGAGTTATGAGATATACGTGCTCGGTGATACATACGGCTGGGTAAGCGTCAGCAATGCCAGCGGGGTTAGCACGGGCAACACGCAAACCGCAACGGTAAGCTATACAACGGCAGGTTTGCCGGCCGGGGTCTATACAGCCCAGTTGGTGTTGGAGGGCAAGGATACCGCCACGGGTAGCGCAACAACCAACAGCCCATTGTACATCGGGCTAAAACTGACGGTCAAGGGCTCTGACCCGGTAATCCAATCAGATGTTACCAGCTTAAGCCAAACGGTTTTGGAAAACCTCACCGGGACCAATAGTTTCCGGCTGTGGAACGCAGGCCTGATACCGCGTGGCAGCATGCGTTACACCGTGACTCCCGATGTGTTCTGGATTACCGTAATTCCGTCATCGGGGACGGTAACGGATGCGGAGCAGGCGGAAATCAAAGTCGTTTGGAATGCCAATGTGTTTAGCGCGGCGAATTATCCCGGTAACCTGATAATCAGCGCCGAGGGCGCAACGGACCTGACGATCCCATTGACGCTGACGGTGGCGTCACGGACGCCGGTCAACTGGGAACCGCCATCGGTCATGGGCGCAATGTATATCGGCAAAACGGTAACCGCCAATGTTGGCCTGTGGAAAAATCAAACACGGTTGACTTTCGAATACCAATGGCAATGGAATAACAACGGTATTGCCTGCAACTTGACAAACGGCACCGGGGCCACCTACACAATAACAACAGCAGACCGTGGCAAAAACCTACGCGTGAAAGTAACCGCGACGGATGCAAGCCCCACCGCAAAGAGCGCGTCAGCTTATTCAGGCTGGGCTAATGCCACAAAGGTCAAGACTGTTCGGGCGGATTGGAACGGGGACGGCATTACGGACTTATGGCTTTATAACGAAACCAGCGGGTGCTGGTACGCTAATTTCGGCGCCACGAACTCGGCCCAGGGTGTCTTCCCGGGTGGCCCCGGCATGTTGGCCGTGCCGGGAGATTATGACGGGGACGGGTATGAGGATCTGGCGGTCTATGATCCGGCCAATGGAATGTGGCATGTTGATTTCTTGCCGCGCGGCCAATATGTGAGCGGGAGCCTGTTTGGCGGGACGACGCAAGAGGCCGGGGCAACCCCCGTATCGGCGGATTATGACGGAGACGGCGCCACGGATGTTGCCTTGTATTACATGGGTTACTGGGCCATTCGCTACTCAAGCCTTCAGTCGGTCAGCATAATAGCGCCGTTCGCCAACATCTTGGCTCAACCGGTCTGGGGAGATTGGGATGGCGACGGGACAACGGATTTGGGCGCTTACGATAACGGCGTGTGGACGCTTCGGCTGGGAGATGGCAGCCTAATGGAATATACATTCGGCGGAACTGGTGCGGGAATATTACCAGCGCCAGGGGATTATGACGGGGACAGTGTAACGGACCTGGGGGTCCATGACGCCAACGCAAACCAATGGCGCTGGCGTTCGTCAGCAACAGGGCTCAGCACGAACGAGCGGTCATTCGGGCCGCGAGGTGGCGTGCCGGTGCCGGGATATTACGATCATGATCAAAAAGAAGATTTTGCGCAGGTACTTGTTTCGAACGATGGCGACTTGATCGCATGGCTCGTAAAACGCACCATGGAAACAAATTTTCTGTACCGCGGGCAATCGTTCCAGCAGTCAACCGAACGCTGGCGGGTAAGCTGGTAAACAACACATAACATTATCCATTTCTTGCCAACGGCCCCTGAATGGCGGCGGTTCAGCAGAAACGTAAGCTTGAAATTACCAGGCATTGGTATGCCTTTGATTCACCCACCAACAACCGAGCCGTCAAACCGCATACCGCCACGTGATCGCCACGAGGCAGGCATCCAGCGTGTGCTAAACGGCATCCAGCATCATCTTAAATACACCCGTTGTAAAAACTGGGGTTCGGCTACGGATTTCGACAAGTATCTCAGCCTGGCCTACGCTATTCGCGATCTGGCAGTGGACAAGATGATCGCCACTCAGGGCACTTATCAAAAGCAGGACGTCAAACGGGTGTATTACCTGTCCATGGAATTTCTCATGGGGCGCCTGCTGGCCAACAACGTCACCGCCCTCGGCGCGGACGAAGCCACCGGTCAGGCGCTCAAGGAGCTAAGCCTTGACTTCGAAAACCTTTGCCGCAGTGAAACGGACGCCGGCCTGGGCAACGGCGGGCTCGGCCGACTGGCAGCCTGCTTTCTCGATTCCATGGCCACCCTGGAACTGCCGGCCTACGGCTACGGCTTGCGCTACGAACACGGCATGTTCCGTCAAGAACTGGAAAACGGCTGGCAACGCGAGCGGCCGGACGAATGGCTCAAATACGTC
>CAYYBV010000115.1:0-6504 GCA_964469675.1 uncultured Verrucomicrobiota bacterium | reverse complement strand
GGGTGATTCGCCCTGCGCACTGACCGTCTCGCCGACATTCATAGCATAACTGCCAAATGTGGATGACCCGGCAATCAAGATGCCAACCACACCCATCAAGCCGAGCACAAGCACAGATTTGGCCCAGGCGCCATTTGCCCGCCACTGGCGCACAGCCCGGAACAAGGCATAAGCGCCAAGGACAAAGCCGAAAAAAAGAGCAACATCCGGTTGCGACAGGAACATGAAGCCGATGGCGCCTCCCGTCAGGATCGCCCAGGGCAGACGCGCTTGCCGGTCCAAGGCGCGCGCAATGCAAAACAGGGCCACACTGGCCAGCATCAGCACCCCGAATTTACCGAGATGGCCCGCATACGTCAGGGTTAAATTACTCCCCAGCCATAAGGCGGACAGCACCCCCAACACAGTGGCCGCCCAACCGGCTTTTTGGCTTCGCAGGAACAAGGCGATAAACAACGAAGCGATGACCAGGTCCAGGGCATGCACCCAGTTGATATAAATCTTGAGCGGCAGGATCCAGACCAGCAGGTAAGCCCATGCAAAAGGCAGGAAGTGACCCGCGCCGCCCAGATAGGTCTCGTCACCCCAATGCCCAAAAAAAGCGGCAGGGATATTCGCCTTGACCGCCGCGACGCTCCCGATATTGTCATCCGTGGAGAACAGACAACAATCCGGGGCCAGGACTTGACGGAACATCAGGAGCGCAAAACCGATGAGCGCCAGGGCCAGGAGCCATTTGTGCCGCCGTCCGGTTGAGGCGTTAAGGCAATGATTGGTTACGTTGGTCATATATCCGTATGTTTCCCAGCCAGGCAAATATTGGCGCCATAATAAACCCGAAAATACGGGGCATTTGTCGGACCGAACGCTGCGACCGGCCTGGTGTTGGACTGAATGTGACTCCATATACTGGGAAAAGAATTTTTCCAGCGCACCACGCGATACATGGGCCCATCGATCCACGACCAATTATCAGTTGATATGATAACGCCTTGAGCGCTTACTTCCTGCCGGCATAGCTCAATAAAAACGCAATCATTCCTGTCCAGGTTTTCTTTTAAATTATCACGCCAAGGCGACCGATATATTTCTGGCTGGAGAAGCGCAGTCCAAGCAAACGGCGGGGGCAAGCCACCAAGCCAATACTGGATTCCGCAAGTTGGAACAACCACAATCTTACAACGGGCGAGATCGTTACCGCGCACAAATGACACGAGCTCCGCAAAGGCTCTATTCATCGGCAGATCTGGCACGCGTATTTTTCCCTTACGGCTTTGAATCTCGATTGGATTAACCAACACATCCCTAAATTCATAGGCATAAACAACCAGGCTGGTCAAGATCAGCACCAGCATAAAGCCAGACAGGTAATAACGCTTGAAAGCACGCCACAAAGATAATTTTGGTTTAACACGCATGACCATAAAAGGCATTCTTTCGGCATAAAGGAAAAATATCGGGAAAGCAAGAATTAAAGCCCCAACTTCTGACCGGCGCGCCAAAAACCTTGCCTGAAGACAAAAAACCGCACACAAAAGCATCGCCGTTGCCAACCATTTTGCCGACGGATTCCAACGGGCCTTTCCATCGCGACGCAAAAGCCGAACCGCCAATGCAACCAGCAACAATATTATAACGGAAAATAGCGGGAGAATATTGATGAAACAAATATTGCCGAAATAATTAACTACTCCCTGAAACAGCCCCTCCCCGTTTTTTGAGCCAAACGCAATTGCCAGCATGGTGCGCGTCAGATATTGCGCATTGCCTAAATCAATCTGTCGGGCGACAGAAACCACCCGACTGATTTCAAGTGCCAGGCAAAAAACGATCAAGGCAAGCATTCCCAGCATGAATTTAATCGACGCCAGGGCGATTTTGGGTCCATCGCCGCCTTGCCGCCCAATGGACACCGCGCACAGAATGGCAAAAACAAATCCGACATGCAAAGCGATTAAAAGAGCCTGGGCAAGCACGTCGGTTAAAACCGGAATATTCTGAAGCGCGAAGGCCTGGACCAGCCCGGTCATTGAAGCGTAGACATAAAACCATCCGGCTCGAATAATTACAAAACCATAACCGCCGGCCGCGATGGCCAGCATGCACGCGAACATGATCAGCATGCGCCCAAAATAAGGCTTATTGCGTTTATAAAACAAGAAAACAAGAACAAGAAAAACAGATACGCCTAACACGCCCCCTATTCTTTCGTGTTTACTAAGCAGGCACAAGCCGGCCAAAACGCCACCCGCCAGGCAATCCCATACATGCGGCGGCTTATCTTTCACAAACTTCAATGCGAACCAAACAAACCATTGAAACAATGTAATCGGGATATAGACAAATCCATACGCAATGAAATTTGGCCCCATAATGCTGCTGGCCGTGAAAACAGCCAAATATACGCAAACCGCTATTTTGAGGGCATCAGAACGCGAATATAAAAGACGGCATATTTTGTAATTGCCTATTAAAAAAAGCAACGCCGCACAAGCTGAAATGGCCGACATCGCAGCATACGAATCAGGCATCAATCTCATCGCAAGGCCAAACACCCAAAACATCAGCGGCGGATAGCATTGCTGGAAGTCAAGGTATATTACCTGGCCCAAACTCAATCTTTCCGAACAATAAAGGAGGTCGGCTAAATCCCAATAGGGGTTTTCCACAATACGCCACGTGAGCAACACGCTCACAAGCCAGACGCAAAACAACACAATCGAATTGAAATATTTGCGAAACAGATACATGCTTTTTAAACCAGCCCTTTGACTGGATATAGTTTTATTGATTTTCAAGGGCATCATGTTTGGACGGCAGATGTCGGCTCAAAAAAAACACTAGCCAAATATGTCTGAAATTTTTTATAAAGATAAGCTTCGCGCGAAATTAAGTCAAAGGGATTGTAACTCTATACTGCAAAATCCGATTAGCGCCAAGGGCTCACGCGCGATTGCGACCCCTTGCCCGGCCTGCATACTGGCCAATTGCAACACCATCATAGCTGCCATCTGGGCGGCCGCGCAGGCAGGCTGGATCGTTGCCGCCCGAAAAGCGTCAACGCAGTTGCCCGCTTAACGACCGGGCTTGGGCCGTTAGATTTTAGGGGTATCGGCAAGGACGAAATTACCATGACGGGCTTAGCCGGCGGTTTACCGGCAGTGGGACCAACGTATAAATTGCCGGGGTGATCGCTTGCGATGGATAAAGAAACACCGGCGCTTTACATTTTTCCAGCCCGCGGATTGAACGATGACACCTGCGCCAGCTCGGCAAACAACGTTTTTTCCTTTTCGCTCAAATGACGCGGCACAGCCACCTGGATAATCACAATTAAATCTCCGTGATGCCGCGTGCCCAGCAAGCCCTTACCGCGCAAGCGAAAGCGCTGGCCGCTTTGGGTCCCCGCCGGCAAGGCCAGCATCGCGTTGCCGGTCATAGTCGGCACGGGCACCTTGGCGCCCAAAGCCGCCTCCCACGGCGTTGCCGGCACGGTCACTTCCAGGTCGGCGCCAACCAGGCGGAACACCGGATGCGGCGTAATCTGCACCCGCAGATACAAATCGCCGGCCGGCCCACCCGCACTACCCGGCCCACCCTGCCCCGCCAAACGGATACGCGCACCATCGGTCGTACCGGGCGGAATCTGCACGGTATACTGCTTTGATTCACGCTGCACCCGCCCCTGTTCATCCATGCGGGCAACCTGCAGATGAATCGGCTTCTTGGCGCCGTGAAAGGCTTCGGCCAGCGAAATGGTCACCGTTGCCTCGTGATCTTCGCCGCGCCGCTTGCGGAAGTTTTGAAACGACCCGCCGCCGGAATGGCCGGCGCGGAATCCGCCGCCGCCGAAAAGCGCCTCAAAGAAATCGCTAAAATCGCCCTGATCCGCTGCCGTGTAGCCACCAGACGATTCCGGACGCGCCCCGAAGTTATCGTACATCTGCTCCCAGCCGGGCGGCGGTGCAAAATCCTGGCCGGCACGGTAATTAGCGCCGAGCTGATCATAGCGCTGGCGTTTCTGAACATCACTGAGCACTTCGTAAGCTTCCCCGATTTCCTTAAAACGGGTTTCGGCATCCGCATGCTTGTTGACGTCCGGGTGATATTTCCGGGCCAGCTTGCGGTAGGCCTTGCGGATATCATCGGCGGATGCCGTGCGCGCTACGCCCAGCACCTCGTAGTAATCCTTGAATTTCACGCTCATATTTTTTAAGGGTTTTTGGCCCCGGCATTTTTCAACACTTCCTCCACGGTTCGCTGGCCCTTCATGGCCGCCCATTGGAGCGCAGTTTGTTGGTAATTGTCCTTGGCATTAAGGTCGGCGCCTTTGGCCAACAAAAGGGTAACCATGTCAACCGCCCCCCGGATCACGGCCTGATGCAGCGGGGTCAGGCCCAGGTTATCCTTGGCATTCACATCCGCACCCTTGGCAATCAAGGTGTTGATAACATCGTAATGGTCATACTTGATCGCCATGGCCAACGGCGTGGTCGCCGACTGGTCCCGGGCATTGATGTTCGCGCCTTTACCAACCAGAAGCTCAACGTTCTCACGCCAGCCGTATAGCGCCGCCACATGCAGGGGCGTCAGGCCCAAGTCATCCGGCGTGTTAACATCGGCACCCTTGGCCAGCAATGTTTTAACAACCGCCTTGCGCCCCATGCCGGCGGCATTGTGGAGCGGGGTGCGCTTTTTCAAATTGACCGCATTAACGTCGGCCCCTTTGGCCAGCAAAAGCTCCACCACGTCATTGCGCCCCATGAAGGCCGCCAAGTGCAAGGGCGTCGCGCCGGAATCATTGCGCACGTTGACATCCGCCCCTTTGGCGATCAATATCGCAGTCACGTCACGACTTCCGCCGCCCGCCGCCAAGTGCAGGGGTGCAAACCCGTTATTGTCCTTGCCGTTGACCAGTGCCGGGTCCTTATCGAGGAAAGCCTTGACCTGATCAACCTGGCCCAGTTCGCAGGCGGTATAAATCGCCTGCGCGCCCACCGTGCCCGCCAGCAGTCCGCCAACGATCACCATGCCACAGCGCAACCATACTTTACTTTTCATCACCGGGCTCCTTATTAGGTTAAGAGGTCTGTCATCTGCCGCCCATTCTGCGCCGTCCGCTTTGACGCACCTCATTCATGCTGCCTGTGCGATATCCTTCCAAATCCACGGCAATATATGAAAATCCCTGCCGCTTGGCCAGCATTGTAATGGCTTGGCGGACAGCGGGAAGCCATAAACGCCGGATATCCACCGCATCCACTTCGATGCGCGCCACGCTCCCATGATGCCGCACACGCACTTGCCTGAATCCTAACCGCCGCAGAGCGTCTTCAACCCGGTCCACCGCTTTCAGCCCGGAGGGTGTAATGCGCGTGCCATACGGGAAGCGCGAGGCCAGACAGGCCATAGCCGGCTTGTCGGCCGTCGGTAACCCCATCTGGCGCGACACCCGGCGGATGTCCGCTTTAGTCAACCCGGCCAGCATCAGTGGGCTGATAACGTCGCATTCGGCGGCGGCACGCCGGCCTGGCCGTACATCCCGCCGATCATCCGCGTTAGTGCCATCCAAAACCCATGCGATCGCACGCCGGTCGGCCACCTGCCGCAACCGCCGAAAAAGAGCTTGTTTACAATAGTAACAGCGATTGACCGGATTGGCCGCAAACCGTGGGATCTTGAGCTCATTCGACCTGACCAACAGATGCCGGATATTAAACCGCCTGGCCAGGGCTGCAGCCGCGCGCTGCTCCCTTGCCGGGTAAGTGGGCGACAGCGCGGTTATGGCCAGAGCCTGGCGGCCCAGTTCCTGCCGGGCCACCGCCGCCAGCAAGGCGCTGTCCACTCCGCCGGAAAATGCGATCAGGACCGAACCTAAACTCCGCAGATGGGCGCGCAGGCGCTGAAGTTTACGCTCCAAAACGCGGCTACCAACCGGCACACACGCATGACGAGTGGATTTCATCTTGATATGCTTCCCGGACCAACGCCGACTCCCACCAAGCGGGCTTATAAGGCATACACAGTCCGGACGACATTCCGGATGCCGATTGGATGTATATCCTTGACAAGACCAAACCGCTCTCCGAAACTTCGCCGTATTGGAATCCATACTTGCCCGCAAATCAAGAAAGAAATATTTTTAAAGCGAGCATTGGTCAAAAGTTCGGACCGCAACACCTCGGGGCCAAGCCGGATCGCAAACTAACGGTCTTAAACATATGCATGCGCAGTCCAGACAGCTGTTGAGCGGGAACGAAGCCGTTGGCCTCGCCGCCTTTCATTGCGGGGTCATGCTTGGCACCGGGTATCCCGGGACGCCTTCAACGGAAATCCTTGAATCATTCTCAAAATTAGGAGGCAAGGCCGAGTGGGCCCCGAATGAAAAAGTCGCCGCGGAAGTCGCGCTCGGCGTCGCATTTTCGAATGCCAGAGCAATCGTCACGATGAAACATGTCGGCCTGAATGTGGCCGCCGACCTGCTTTTTACGGCCGCGTATTCCG
>CAYYBV010000114.1:1513-6532 GCA_964469675.1 uncultured Verrucomicrobiota bacterium | reverse complement strand
AACCGGTGTTTGAAAAATGGGCTCAATTTGTGAATGGAAATGTAACAATACTGCCGGATGGCGGTTAACAGCACCGCGCCACCATATTGCTCGTAAAAATAAGGGAAATCCGTGCCCCCGCCGAAAAAACTGACCCGAAACGGCGTGCGCGATATGATCATGCCAATACCTCCTGGCCGGACAACACCTGCTTGACAAATTTGGACACGGTTGCGCGTGTTTGTTTGATGCGGTAAAGCTTCTTGGCTTGTTCGATGTTCACATTACAACGCTCCAGCGGGGAACCAGGCAGGAATTTTTCGGGATCATAACCCGGAACCATGGCCGCCACCTCGCGCAGCGAAATCACCCCATCCCCAGCAACATTCAATGTTTCGCCAAATACTTGCCGATCAACCGATTCCAGCACAATCCCAGCCAGATCGGCGCTATGCTGATATTGATAAAACGAATCCGGATGCACTCGCAAAGGCAAGCCCTTGAGGATGTCATAGATCGAATTCTTGCGCAACCCCGGACCGACAAAACCACCCATGCGCACAATCAGCCAAGAGCGGGCGTTAAAACGAACCAGCTGCTCCGCCAGCCATTTATGATGACCATAACGGGAAAGGCGCCGGGGATCTATCGGCGCCCGCTCGGAATTACACCGCTCATTTTCCTTGTCCGCATAGACATCGATTGTTGAAAGCTGGACGTAATGATCAAACCGGAAGTCATGCAACGCATGCAACACGCTTCGCACGGACGCATCAAACTCAAGCCGGGGGTCTTGGTCAGCTAAATATTTTTTTGAGTTGCCATTGGCATTAATCAGCACCCGGCACGCCATACCGATGCCGCCCGGATACTCGGCAAGATCAATGACGACCGTATCGCGCCCTTGAGACCGGGCCGCCGTGACGATAGCGGAACCCACAAAACCTTTTCCACCCAGCACAATGATTTCCGGTGTTTTCATAAGCGGGCCGTCCCATCCCGGCGGGCTTGCACAAACCACTGCACCGTACGCATCAAGCCCTGGTCGAGCGTGGTTGGGCAATTCAATCCCAGCCCATGCAAGCGCGTTACATCAAATATCTTATCCATCTGCCCATCGGGCTTGGATACATCCCATCTGATCCGGCCTTTGAAACCAGTAGCATGCTTGATTGTTTCCGCCAATTCCCGGATCGTAATCCGTGTACCCGTGGAAATATTGATCGGGGCGCTGACATCATAATTTTCGAGAAACCAGGGAATGGTAGCGGCCACATCGCCGGCATAGACGAAATCACGCGTCGGTCGCCCGCTGCCGAATACAACTACTTCGGGCTGATTGCGCTCGACAGCTTCCACATATTTCCGGATCAATGCCGGAATGACATGGGAACTTTCTGAGTTAAAATTATCCCATTCGCCATAAACGTTGCCGGGGACAAGCACAATCGAGTTGAATCCATACTGTTGCCGATATGTTGCCGACTGAACCAATATTATTTTCTTGGCTACCGAATAGCTGGCGCTTTCGGCCTGGGGATAACCGTTCCACATCTGATCTTCACCAATGGGCGAAGCAGCCCCGGCAGGATAGGAACAGCCCCCCATGAGGGTGAGCAGTTTTTTAACACCGGCGTTATAAGCGGCATGGAACAGCGCCGTGTTGATTATCACGTTCTCATAGAAAAACTCGGCCGGATACTTCTTGTTGGCAATGATCCCCCCCACCCTGGCGGCCAAATGAATGACTGCGTCAGGTTTAATGGCGGCAAACATAGCCTCGGCCCGACCGGCGACCAGCAAGTCATAATCTTTACGCCCTACGCAAACGATTTCAGCCCTGCAAGACGCATGCAGGGCCGGAACGATATGGTGCCCCAAAAAACCGGACGACCCAGTCACCAGAATGCGTTTGAATCGGGTATTCATGTCTGCACCTTGACGGGTTGCGCCCTGAAAGCCGGGCGCGCAATCGAACGGCGCATAATCGCCAACCATGACGGAAACGTTATTCAATCCCACCGGCCGGCGGCGGGCATCTGCGCCGACCCGGCGCACGGTCAAATCAAGAGACCTGAATGATTATTCGTCGGCAGTAGAATGTCAAGAAACAACCTAAACATCCCGTCCTTTCCACGGCAACCACCAGGCCAGCACCAGCAGTGCCACAACGCTGATGGCCGCCAGGACTGCCACGATTTGAAGCACACTCGTGTGCCAAAGTGCAACCCCACCCAAATAGCCGGCCGCACAAAGGATCAAGGGCAGGATGATCCGGAACCGTCTCTGGGAAAGCTCAAAATTCATTATGATAAACGCCAGGCCCAACGGACACATCGCCCAGGTGGTGCAGCGCACCAGCCGGCACATGGCCACATCCGGGTGCCAGTCACGATACAGAATGCCGAGCGGTAACTGTGGCAAAAGTGTGCAAACCAGGACGCCTGGAACAATAATAACCGCCGTATAAAAGAGCGCCTTCCATAGCAGCCGGCTGTGCTGGGCGCTCACAGCGCCATCAGACACCGTCTTTGGAAACAATGCGATGGCAATCGGCATGGGCAGAAAAACGATCGTGCGCCCAATCGTGCCCGCCCGCGCAAACAGACCCGCTTGATCCTCGTTAAAATAATGCTTCACAATTAGCACGTCGGCATTCATCAGGAATGAAAAACACGCCATAACAACAATGGTACACCAAAGATAGGACTGGGCACCGGGCAAGGCCTGCCCGGTCGCGTGCGACCCCCGCAGAATGATCCAAAGGCCGAGCATGGCGATACCGGCGCTCGCAATAACACCGGCGCCCTGGCCCGCCAAGGCCCACCTGGCCGAGGCGGCGACCAAACAAACCAAGCCGCCGCCAATTACCAACCGCACCACACCCCAGCTCATTCCGGAGACAGAGGCCCAGCCAAAAGCCTGGATGCCACCCAAAGGGGCGCTGATGACCGGCGTGAAGAACGTCATGGCCAGAATAATGAGGGCCATGAAAAGCGCGCCCCGATCTGGCAAATTAAAAAAACCTGCCAAAGAATGGCTAAACAGCATGCCGATCACCAGCAACGGCGCGGCAAGCCACAGCAGCTTGAAAGTCCATGAACGCATCAGCAGGAATATATCGCCGGCGCGTTTCTGCTGGACAAGTTGCGCAGAAAAAAAGGTTAAAACCGTGCCCAGTGCGTTCAGCGGCATACTGGCAATCAGGACCACGCCCAACATGGAGGACAGCACGCCATATTCGGGCACCGAAAGCCAGCGCCCCATTAGCATGTGAAAAAAAAAGTTGGACGCATTACCGACCTGCGAAGCCGCCATCAGCAGGATACTATGTCGCAGGAGGTGATCAGGTGCATGCATAAAAACGGGAAGCCACTTACTTTTTCCCGGGCCTGGCCCGGCGATAGATGCGCCCACCAACCGTGGCGCCAGCAATTTCGCGCCAGTCCCGAACCTTGCGGATCCTAAGGTTATAGTCATTCACGGCCTCGAGCAACCGGCAATCAACTCGCAGCTCACGGCAGCGCCCGATGATGGCGCCCAGATCCTTGGGAAAACATTTGCCGCCAAAACCACGTTCAGAAGTCACATCCAAATGACTGCCACCAATGCGCGGATCCAATGCCACGGCCTTCTTTACATCCTCATAATTTACTTTCTGGGACCGGCACAGGTCATAAAAGACATTGGCCACGGCAACCTTGGTGGCCAACATGACGTTAGCCTGGTATTTAACAATCTCAGCGGCGACGGTGCTCAAGCGCACTATTGTTGCGGCGGGAAAACAAGTGCGATACAAATCAATCACCTTCTGGGCAACCCAGTCATTATCGGCTCCCACAACAATCCGGTCGGCACCGACAAAATCCTGCAGGTAATTGGCCTCCGTCAAAAACTCCGGGTTCATGGCAAATGGCACCTTCGGATAGCGCTGGGCATAACGCTGGGTCGTGCCCGGCGCAACGGTGGACTTAATGACAACGACCTTGCCCTTGCCGGCCAGTTGCGGGCAGATCTTTGCCATCATGTCGTCATAAATTGAAAGGTCTATGGTAAGTGTATGTTCGTCGTAGGGTGTAGGCAGACATGCAAAAATGATATCGCTCTTGCGCAAAAGCCCATTGAGATCATACGGCCCCTTGTATTTATCATAAATAATGGCCCGGTGTTTGGGCTCAAAGCCGCGCTCACGGTCATAATCCACAAACCCGTATTCCACGGAACGCCCCACATAACCGTAGCCGATGATGCCGATAGTGCTCATTCAAATCTCCAGTTGTCAGTAAACAGCAATCCGTTCTTAGTTCTTGGTTTGTCAGCCTTCTTAATTGGACGAAAATTGGCCGCTTGCTTCATCCATCGACTGTCTTCCGGTGTCCGCCTTCCGTCGGCCAACAGCCCGCGCTCTACGCTTTACGCTCAATGTATGTGCCGCGCATAGCGGAGCACACCCCCGGCCAATAATATATCACGTTGGCGGGCGGTGAAATTCATTTTTGACTGGAATGTCATGTTGCGCGTCTTGTTGCTGAGCAAGATAACGGTGGCCTGACGCAGGCTGTCGAGCAGGCCGGAGATTTCGAGAACATCGCCCGGCTGAAGGGCCGCGTAATCCGCATGCGAGGCCAGCACCAGCGGCACGATGCCGTAATTTACCAGGTTGGCAAAATGGATGCGCTCAAAAGAACGGGCCAGCACCGCTTTAACGCCCAGATAGCGCGGGCAGATGGCCGCATGTTCGCGGGATGATCCCTGCCCATAGCTTTCGCCCCCGACGATAATCGCATTTATCCCCTTCTGCTTGTACTCCAAACAGCGCCGGCTGAAAGTGTCGTCAATAGGCTCAAACACAAAGTCAGCATATTTTGGAATATTGGAACGGTATTTCAGCCGCCGCCCGGCCGGCATGATATCGTCCGTAGTGATTTTATCACCCACCTTAATGGCAACCACGCCGGTCAGGGAATCCAGTATTGGCTCCGATTGCAAAGGCACGCCGATATTGGGGCCACGCACGATCGGCACCGCGCCGCGTTCGGC
>CAYYBV010000114.1:0-1503 GCA_964469675.1 uncultured Verrucomicrobiota bacterium | reverse complement strand
TTGATCCCTGCATCCCGCGGATCGGTGACCACACCACGAATGGCCGCCACAGCCGCCGTTTCCGGGCTGACCAGATAAACAGACGCCGACTTGGTGCCAGACCGCCCCTTGAAGTTCCGATTGGTAGTCCGCAAACTGACACCCTCCGTGCAGGGCGCATGGCAATTACCGATGCAGAAGCCACACACCGGCTCCAGGATACGCGCTCCGGCCGTCACCATGGCAGCGAGCGCGCCATTTTCCGCCAGCATTCGGAACACCTGGCGCGATCCCGGCGCAATGACCAGGCTAACACGCGGATGGACCCAGCGGCCAGTCAACAGTTTAGCCACACGCATCAGATCGGTGTAGGAAGAATTAGTACAGCTACCAATCGTCACCTGGTTCACGGATAGGCCATTAATATCCTTCACCGGGCAGACATTATCCGGACTATGCGGCTTGGCCACCATGGGGACCACCGTGGCCAAATCAACATCAATGACCCGCGCGTATTGCGCGCCGGCATCCGGCAAAATCTCCCGCCATACCTGCGCGCGCCCTTGCGCTTTTAGAAACGCCAACGTCACCCGGTCGCTGGGAAAAACAGATGTGGTCACGCCAAGTTCCGCGCCCATATTGGCAATCGTGGCGCGATCCGGCACAGAAAGGCCGGCCAGGCCATCACCACCATATTCGACTATCGTGCCGGTATTACCTTTAGTGGTCAGAATGCCAAGCACGGTCAAAATTACGTCTTTGGCAGAGCTAAAAGGCGGCAAATGGTTATGCAGGTTAATCCGGACAATTTTGGGACACTCCATAAAAAACGGGGATCCCGCCAGCGCCAAGGTAACATCAATGCCGCCGGCACCGATGGCCAACATGCCAACGCCTCCGCCGGTAGGCGTATGCGAATCCGAGCCCAGCAGACTCGCTCCCGGCGCCGCGAAACGTTCCAGATGGACCTGGTGGCAAATGCCATTACCGGCCCTTGAAAACAAAATGCCATATTTGGCCGCCACCGATTGCAGATATTGATGATCGTCCGCATTTTCGAAACCATCCTGGATGGTATTATGGTCCACATAACTGACGGAAAGCCCGGTGGCCACACTCGCCAGACCCATACTTTCAAATTGAAGATAGACCATGGTGCCCGTGGCATCCTGGGTCAGGGTCTGGTCAATCTTCAGCCCAATTTCCTGGCCGGTAACGAGCGAACCCTTGACAAGATGCTCTGCAATAATTTTTTGGGCAACGCCAAGCTTCATAACTCCTCTTGCTTTTTAGATATCCTTTCTACAGGACAGCGGCCATCGTCAGGCAGCCATCGCGGCGCCAACTGGAGCCAGCTGTCGGATTTGAACCGACGACCTGGTGATTACAAATCACCTGCTCTGCCGACTGAGCTAAGCTGGCAATATCGGTCATACCCGTCAGACCAAAGCAAGGTTACAAGCTTTCAAAGAGCCTGCAAGCTCAATTTGCATGCCTGCCACGGCTACGTCATTCTATGATCAG
>CAYYBV010000113.1:2273-6533 GCA_964469675.1 uncultured Verrucomicrobiota bacterium | reverse complement strand
AGCGTTTTAAGGTCAGAATTGACCCTTCATAAAGCACGTCGCCGCTACGCTTGACACGGGTTTTACAGCGGATATTAACCCGGCCGTTAACCATCAGGCAGCCGGCCACATTGCCGGTCTTGGAGATGGGAAATACCTGGCGAACATCCGCCCGGCCGATTAATTTATCGCGCAACTCGGGCGCCAGCATCCCGCTCATGGCCTCCCTGATTTCATCCGCAATCTGGTAAATAATGCTGTAAAGCCGGATTTCGACGCCTTCGGTCTTCTGTGCCCGGGCGACCCTTTCTTCTTTGCTGACATTGAACCCGACGATGATCGCATTCGAGGCACTGGCCAGCAGAACGTCATTTTCGTTAATGTTGCCCACGCCATCCATAACGATGGCGATGGATATCTTGTCGCTTTTAATTTCTTCCAGAACCTTGCGGATGGCTTCCAGCGATCCTTGCGTATCGCATTTCAAAATCAGTTTTAATTCCAAGCGCTGATCCTTTTTCAGATATTCGGCCATGGTGCTCAGCGAGGCTTTTTGGGGCACGATCATCCGCGCAACTTGCAGTTCGTCGTCGCGACGTTCGGTCAGGTCACGTGCGACCCGGTCGCTGGTATATACCTGAAAGGCTTCGCCCGCCTGTGGCACACCCGAAAGCCCCATGCATTTTACCGGCATGGACGGCGAGGCCGACCGCAATTTAATGCCATGATCGTTAATCAGCGCCTTGACGCGGCCCCAGTAAGGTCCGGCCACAATAATTTCCCCGACATGCAGCGTGCCGCGCGTGACCAGCAGGTTGGCGGTGGGCCCCATGCCCGGCTCCAGCTGTGCTTCAATGACGTAACCGTGTGCGCGCCCCTTGGGGTTGGCCTTAAGCTCCAACATCTCGGCCTGCAATAAAATCATTTCCAGCAGGTGATCAATACCCTTGCCGGTTACGGCGCTGACCGGGACACAAATAATAGTTCCACCCCAGTCTTCCGGGGACAATCCCATGCCTTGCAGCTGGCGCTTGACCTGGTCGGGGTTCGCGGCCGGCAAATCCATTTTATTGATCGCCACAATTATGGTGGTTTTGGCGGCCTGTGCGTGTTTGATGGCTTCCTCGGTCTGGGGCATGATGCCGTCATCAGCGGCAATAACGATGATGGCGATATCCGTCAGATTGGCGCCGCGCGCCCGCATGGCCGTAAAAGCGGCATGGCCGGGTGTGTCCAGGAAAGTGATTTTCTTGTTCTGGTATTCAATGGTATAGGCACCCACGTGCTGCGTAATTCCGCCCGCCTCACTTTTGGCCACGGCGGCATTGCGGATGCGGTCCAGCAGCGATGTTTTACCATGATCAATGTGGCCGAGAAAGGTTACCACCGGTGGACGTGGTTCCAAATCTTCCGGACGATCAGCTTTTTCAGGCGCGTCTTCTTTATTGACCGGCGGTTTCTGGTCCACAGGCTTTTTTTCGTGTTCCAGGATCGCGCCGTGCTTTTCAGCAATCTGTTGGGCCACTTTTAAGTCAATCCGTTCGTTAATCGAGGCCAGAACGTTCATGGCCATCAGCTCGATAATAAGCTGGTTAGGCTTGAGGCCCATCTGCTCGGCCAGTTCCCGCACAATGATGGCCCCACGCACCGTGATCACCTTGCCCTTGGATGCCGACGTGGCCGGTGCCAGCTCAATCGCCGGTTTCTCAACCGGCTTGGCGATGTGTTTGGCAGTCGGCTTCGCCGGGTGATGGATTGGTTTGGCAGCAGCTGCCGCTTTAGGCTCTGGCGTCGGTTTGGCAACAGGTGTATGCGCGGCTTGCGCAATCGGCTTTTGTGCCGGCTTGCTTGTTAATTTGTCGGGCAGTTTGGAAGTTTTTCCCGTTGCAGGTGGGGGTACCATGGCCGGATGTGCCGGCTTATCGGCAGCCGTCTTGCGTAATGGGTTTCTGATCTGTTGCGCGGCTTCAGCGCTGATCGAACTGGAAGGACTCTTCACGACAATGCCGGCAGATGCCAGCCTGGCAATCAGATCCTTATTGGAAATATTTAATTCACGGGCTAAATCGTAAACGCGCATGTTGCCTTATTCGTCGGTTTTGGTTTGCGGCGGCGGTGTTTGTGCCACGGCGGTGGCGGCCGCCGCTTTAATAGAGTTCACCACGGCTTCTTCCAACCCGGTGGTATCAATCAGGTCGTTGGTGTCAGCTTCCACAATGCCTTCCAGCGTCAGGAAGCCTGCATGTACCAGTTTCTCCGCAGTGCCCTGGTCGACACCTTCAAGATGCGTAAGTTTTTCGATGGCCATGGCCACTTTTTCCTCAAAACTGACATCGTCCTTATCCTTCTGGATGTCAATTTTCCAGCCCAGCAACTTGGAAGTCAGCCTGGCGTTCTGCCCCCGTTTGCCGATGGCCAGCGATAGCTGGTCGGCATCGACAATGACGGTGATCTTGGCCGTGGTCTCGTCAATGATCACCTTGTTGAGCTTGGCAGGGTTAAGCGCGTTGGTAACGTAAGTCTTGATGTCCGGACTCCAGCGCACGATATCAATCTTTTCGCCCAGTAATTCCCTGACGATATTTTTGACGCGCATGCCTTTCATTCCGACACAGGCGCCTACCGGGTCGACTTTTTCATCATTGCTCAACACGGCAATCTTTGTGCGGTAGCCAGCCTCGCGGGCAATACCCTTGATTTCCACCGTTTTGTCGGCGATTTCCGAAATTTCCAGGGCAAACAAGCGCTTAACAAAATCAGGATGACTGCGGGATAGCACGATATGGTGTCCGCTGACGTGATCCTGGACGCTGAGCACATAGGCGCGCAAACGGTCGCCGATCTGATATTCTTCCGTGGGCACCCTTTCGCGCAATGGCATGATCGCTTCCACGCGCCCCAAGTCAATGATTACGTCACCTCGTTCCAGGCGGACGATCGAGCCACTGACGATGTCACCCAGCCGGTCCTTGTATTCCTTGACGACAATTTCTTTTTCTGCCTGGCGGATGCTTTGGATAATGGCTTGTTTGGCGGTCTGGGCTGCGATCCGCCCGAAGTCCTTGGCGGTTATTTCCATTTCCACCAGGTCCCCCAGGGCAACATCCGGCTTGATCCGGCGCGCATCGGCCAGGGTTATCTGGTTGTTTTTGGAGATGACGCGCTCAACCACCTCGACCTTATTATAGGCCTTGATGCTCAAGGTTTTGCGGTCGATTTCCACGCGCAAATCACGCGCCGGTCCCACACCCTTTTTGGAGGCTGAAATCAGCGCCGCCTCGACCATCTGGATCAAAAAGTCGCGGTCAATGCCGCGCTCTTTTTCCATGTTTTCGATAACGGCCAAAAGTTCGTTGCTGCTCATGGCGTATCCTGTTCTATCAGCACATTCTTGATCCGCAAACACATAAAACCATAAAATATCAGACGATAGTTGCGAAGTCAAGGTGTTTCTTAACGAACAATCTTAATTTTTATGGACACGCCAGCCATTTTGTGCAATATTCCCAAATTGTCATTGGTGACATCAATTAATTAAAATCACGATGAAAACCTGCTTGCTTGTATCCATTGACCAGGAGCGTTGTAAGGGCTGTGAATTATGCATTGGCGTGTGCCCGCGTCATCTGCTGGTCATGGCGGCGGCCTTAAACCGTAAGGGCTATCATTTTGCGGAAACAACAGGCGCGGCCGAATGCCTGGGCTGCCTGAAATGCGCCCGGATGTGCCCCGAAGCCGCCATCACCATTATGAATGCCCCATGAAAAAAAACGCTGCCACCATTTCGTCCCGTGTGCTCATGATGGGTAACGAAGCCGCTGCCGAGGCCGCGATCCGCGCCGGCTGTCAATGTTATTTCGGCTATCCCATTACCCCGCAAAACGAACTGACGGCCTATATGGCCAAGCATATGCCGGAACATGGACGTGTTTTCATTCAGGCCGAAAGCGAACTGGCCGCCATTAACATGGTATTTGGCGCTTCCGTGGCCGGTGTGCGGGTTATGACCAGTTCGTCATCGCCGGGCATCAGCTTGAAGCAGGAAGGCATTTCGTATCTGGCCGGCGCTCAATTGCCGGCCGTGATTATCAATGTCCAGCGCGGCGGTCCCGGCTTGGGTAGCATTGATCCATCGCAGGGTGATTATTTCCAGGCTACCAAGGGCGGTGGTCATGGAGATTATCATATCATTGTCCTGGCGCCTGCTTCCTGTCAGGAAATGTATGACATGACCATGGACGCCTTCCGCCTGGCTGATCATTATCGTATCCCGGTCATGGT
>CAYYBV010000113.1:235-2263 GCA_964469675.1 uncultured Verrucomicrobiota bacterium | reverse complement strand
TGGCCGATGGACGCGTGGGTCAGATGATGGAACCCATTCAAATGAACGCAAGTCCAACATCCGCGCTCCCGCTTAAACCATGGGCCTTGACCGGCGCCAAAGGACGACCGCCCCAATGTATTCGTTCCCTTTTCCTTGAGGAAGGCGCTCTGGAAAAACATAACAACGAACTGCAAACCTGTTATCACCAGATCGCCGCCGCTGAAACGAAAGTGGAGCAAACGGAAACCGATGATTGTGAATGGCTCCTCGCCGCCTGGGGCACCTGTGCCCGGATAAGCAAGGCGGTGGTCCGGAAAGCTCGCGAGCGGGGCATCAAGGTCGGATTGGTGCGCCCCATCACGCTTTGGCCGTTCCCGCACGAACCGCTGGCCCGCCTGGCCCGCCAGGTTAAGGCCGTGCTGGTTGTTGAAATGAACTCCGGCCAGATGCTCGAGGATGTACGGTTGGCGGTGAATGGCGTGGCGCCGGTCCATTTTAGCGGTTATCCCGGAGGGCGGATACCGACCGAGACTGATGTTTGGAATGCCTTGACCACGCTGGTCACTCAAAAAACTGACCGGCCATAGACCTTAATTTGTGGTTTTAAACATTTCGGCTTGCGGTTACAGAAGTCACAATGCTTTGATTCCATGTGGTTTAAGACGATGGTCGGTTGCTAGGTTGCCTTACACATGAAAATACCAAAAAACAATTATCAGCGCCCAGCTGCGCTGACTGATGCCGCCATGCATTACTGCGCCGGGTGCGGGCACAGTATCGTGCACAAACTACTGGCAGAAGTGCTGGACGAACTTGACATTTGTGAACGTACGGTCGGCGTGGCGCCGGTGGGTTGCGCCGTGTTTGCCTATTATTATTTTAAGTGCGATATATCGGAGGCGGCGCATGGGCGGGCCGCTGCGGTTGCCACGGGTATCAAGCGTGCCTTGCCTGACCGTATCGTGTTCAGCTACCAGGGTGACGGCGACTTGGCCGCCATCGGCATGACCGAAACTATCCACGCTGCAAATCGCGGGGAACCGATTACGGTCATCTTTATCAATAATACTGTTTATGGTATGACCGGCGGGCAGATGGCGCCAACTACGCTGATCGGCCAACAAACCGCCACGTCGCCGGCCGGACGCCAGCCGGCAACCATGGGGTCGCCAATTCGGATGTGTGAATTACTTAACACGCTGGATCAGCCCTATTACATCGAGCGTGTCGCGCTCGACGGTTATGCCGGAATAGTCGGCGCTAAAAAGGCGCTGTTCACCGCCTTTCACTCCCAAGTGCAGGGCAAAGGTTATAGTTTCGTGGAGGTTCTGGCTCCATGCCCTACATATTTACGGCTATCACCGCAGAAAGCCATGCAGCATGTCGGACGGGAAATAGCCGCGCGTTTTCCAGTAAGGATTTTCAGGAAGGAAGGAGTGCCCGTCAATGTATGAAAGGATTATTATCGCCGGATCCGGCGGACAGGGCGGCGTATCTTTAGGCAAACTGCTGGCGCGCTTGGCCATCGAGATCGTTCCGCACGTCACATTTTTTCCAGCTTATGGCGCCGAAGTGCGTGGCGGCACGGCTAATTGCCAGATAATAATTTCCACGACGGAAATCGCGACGCCGCTTGCGGAGTTTTTTGATTCCATCCTTGTCATGAACCAGCAAAGCGCCGAGCGTTTTCTACCAGCGCTTGATCAGACCGGGGTGGCCATTGTCAATCAGTCCATGTGCAAGGTCCGTGCCGACCCCCGCCACATACTGGTCCCGGCCACGGAAATTGCCGGGCACCTGGGCAACACCAAGTCGGCGAACTTCGTCATGCTGGGCGCATGGCTGGCGCGCAAGCCGCTGATTCCGACCCGCACTATTGAAAACGCCATGGCCGCCCATTTTCCCGATGCGCCGGCAGCGCTGATCGCCATGCTGTCGATGAAATGCCACAGCATGCCGTCGTGGAACACCAGCGAACAGACGATCGGCGCCAGATAGGTCAGGCTGAACACCGCCAGCAGGCGGCCCAGCACATTCAGTACGGCC
>CAYYBV010000113.1:0-225 GCA_964469675.1 uncultured Verrucomicrobiota bacterium | reverse complement strand
GCCATTAACATTAAAGCCTTCCACTCCGGCCTGGATTATTCATCGCGGGGCGCCTGCCCGGCGCCAACCATGCAGGGATAATTGAGCGCATTTTTTAAGTCGGCAACAGTTACTTTCCGGCGATCTTGGTGCGTAATTTTTCGATAAGCGCCGAGGATGGATCAATGCTTTTGATAAACACGACCATACGGGTGGCCTGTGTGTTATTATTGTTTTTCAGGTAGA
>CAYYBV010000112.1:0-6544 GCA_964469675.1 uncultured Verrucomicrobiota bacterium | reverse complement strand
GCCGTCATGATCGCCGATTTATCCGAATCATCAGACCAGCCCGTATATAGGAAAAATTCATCCCGGCCCGGACAGAATCACGGTGGTTTTCGCATAGATTTCTGATTCTATATTTTGTATTGTTGTTTAACAAAGCCACTCATAAACTGCGATCAAGGGACACATTTCATGAAATTGTCAATCTCTTCCAGTCTTGTCCTGCTCGCCCTGTTAATGGCTGGGACATTCACCTGCGGCGCGGCCATTGTTACGAGCTATACAAACACTATCGCCCAAATGACCGCTTATATCACCGAGCAGATGGCCGTGAATCATATTCCGGGGTTGTCCATCGCCCTGGTGGACGACCAGACCATCGTTTGGTCGGCTGGCTTCGGCTACGCGGACCGCGAGGGCGAGGTGGTCGCGGATGCCGACACCGTATATCATGTTGGATCTGTTTCTAAAGCCTTCCTTGGCACGGCCTTCATGCAATTGCGGGACCAGGGCAAAGTCGACATCGAGACCAATCTCACCTGCTATATACCAGAATTTTCCATGTTGACCCGGTTCACCAATTCGGAACCAGTCAGCATCCGCTCCCTGCTCAACCACCACAGCGGCCTGCCTGGCGACTTTTTCAATGGCATGGTCACAACAAGTTTGATCGATGATTACGCGGGCTGGCTGATCAATAACCTGAAGAACGATTACCCATTCATGCCGGTCAATAAGCGGGCTTATTATTGCAACAGTGGATTTGTTTTGCTGAGCGACGTAGTCCGACGTATCACGGGCACAAATTTTGCACAGGCAACGGACGCCATGATCTTCAACCCCCTGGGCATGGCGGCCAGCTCATTCCTGCCGGATAAGGCCGCAATTTCTGACCGGCTAGCAGCGGCTTATAGCACGGACGGCCAACGCCAACCGGCTGAAATATTAAATTGCCTGGGCTCGGGTAGCATGTATTCCTCGGTTAATGATATGACAAAATACATCCGGATGATCCTGGCTGATGGCCAATACAACGGACAATCCATTGTAAGTTCAAACGGGATAGATGTTATGACCACACCGCAGCTGACTAATCTGCCATTGAATGTGACGGACAATCCCCAAGGCCTGGGCTGGGATGATGTCAACGACTATCGTCTGCGTTATGCAGGCAAGGTCTTCTGGAAAGACGGCGGGACTTACATGCACAGCTCTTTCCTGGCGATTTCACGTGACCTCAAGCTGGGCGTGGCAGTGATCCAAAATACTGCCGGCAGTCAATGTGATGCTATCGGCATCGAGGCCTTGCGCTGGGCAATCCTGGATAAAACCATCACCAACCACTGGCCGACCAACACTTTTGCGCCAACACCTGCGCCGGTCACCAACCGGCCCCAGGCTGAACTGGATGCCCTGGCCGGTTTATATGTGGGCAGTTCAGGTTATAGTAAAATCAATGCCGGGACCGGAACGCTTACCTTAATTTATGAAGCCCAAAACGAAACACCCACCATCTTAAGCAACTTGGTCCCCCGGGCCAACGGCTGGTTCTCAAGAACAAACTCACAGGATATTCAACTCGCCTTCACCAACCTTGACGACTGCGCCATGCTGGTCCTACATCAAGTCAGCGGGGCGTATTTAACCACCATCCCCATCGGCGAGCATTATGTGCCCGCGCCGCTGACCACGGACTGGGCCAGCCGGACCAATCGTGTATACCGAATAGTGGACATGTTTCCCACCGATTATTTCTGGCTTTCCACGATGCCGCAGATCAAGACCTTGCGCTTCCAGATAAAAGACGGAGCACTCTTGACCACATGGATGTTTGGTACATTCGTCAGCGCGCCCCAAAACAACAATCTGGCCTTTCAATACGGCACGCACTATCGCAAGGGCGGCGCCATCCAGGTCAGCACCACCAACGGTTTTGAACTCCTGCAATACTCCAGCTATCGTTTTCTGGATGAAGCCGCCATACCCACCCTGCCGGTTAATACTAGCACCAATGGCACGATTCCTTTTGCCAACGGCACCCAGTGGTACTGGTTTGATGGCTCGACTGGTAAAACGTACCGGGCAAACGTAACGGCGAGCAACCATAATTATTTCGTCCGCATCACCGACCGCGAAGGCATTACCTGCAGTTACGGCACCAATGGCCCGGCTACCTGGCGCTGCACCGCCAACGGCACCTATGCCATCGCCGTCAGCGCCACCAATTCATTCGCATTCAACCTCAGCCTGACCAGGCAGACACCGAATGATTACGACGGCGATGGCAAGGCGGATGTTTCCATCTACCATAGCTTGGATGGCCGATGGCTGGTGGCTCTTTCGGGGGCTAGTTACCAAGGGGGACTGGATGTAGCAACCGGTTTAGCCGGCTTGACACCGGTGCCGGGGGATTACGATGGCAATGGTCTCACGGATATGGCGCTCTATGCGCGTTCAAATGGGCATTGGCTGGCAAAATTCACGGCCAGCAGGCTGGTAGGCGAATGCTGGCTGGGCGGACGTAATTTCAGCACAGCACAATGCGATTTTGACGGGGACGCCAAAATCGATCCGGTCGCTTATCGCGCAGCGGATGGATTCTGGGAAGGGCTGGCTTCGGCAAGAAATTATGGCCTTTTTTATGCATCCCTCGGAGAACCCGGCGACCAGCCGGTGGCGGCGGATTACGATGGGGACGGCTTGGCCGATCCGGCGGTTTATAACCAGACAACGGGCCTCTGGGTAATTTATTCGTCCAAAAACATCGGCCAGATAATGACCAGGATATTCGGCGGCAACGGCTATCTGCCGGTCAGCGCGGATTATGATGGCGACGGCTTGGCCGATCCGGCCGTGTATGCGCCGTCCACAGCGGAGTGGCAAACGTGGCTCTCAGGCTCGCTGGCTACGCAAGGTTACTACACATGGTGGGGCGGAGTGTTCGGCGATATCAACGGCATACCGGTTCCGGCAGATTACGACGGCGACGGCAAAGCTGATCCGGCGGTATATTATCAGAATACCGGCCTCTGGGAATTATTCCGTTCAAGCAAAAGCTACCAGTCAGCAGGTTGGGGGCCTTTCGGCGGCCAGGAGTACCAGCCGGCGCTGGAATAACAAACCATCTAACAAACCATCTAAAGGCAATCACGCTACCAAGGCGTTTGATGTCATGTGGCCGCGCGCGTTGCCACCGAGCGGGCAGCAATCAAGGGACGCAGCCAATCTTCGAACCCGCTCACCCGCGGCACACAGATAATGCCCAACGCATCCGGCCAGCAGAGCTGCTTCGGGTTCTGGCCAAGAACAACAATCCCTAGCCGGGGACATAATTCACGCAAAGCTTTAAAAAGACTATGCTCATCCTGGCCCAGAATGTTTTTTTCAATGACCAGGACGTCCAGCTCCCGGGTGTGTTCCACACTGGCAAAAATCGAAACAATATTGGCTTTGCAATCAACCTGGGAGCCGATACTCAACAATTTGGCTTCGAGCATTTTAAGATCGGGCCCCGTCCCGGCCAGCATGATGCGCCAGCTCGCCAGCAAGTCTGTGATTTGGCCAGTGGAAAGCCGGTCAGACGGCTTCAGCGCTGGTCGCATATCCAAGTGCGGCAGGCAAACACGATAGATACATAACCCACCGGTGGACGAAAGCTGATCCAACCGCCCATGCGCCTCTTCCACAATCGTCCTAACTACCGAATAAATGACACCGTCTTCATCGCCCGCCGGCAACACCGGCAACCCATCCAACGGCAAGGGCAATTCTCCAAAAATTAAAATAACCGCCGCATACTTGTCGCCAACATCCAATAATGGTCCCGACCCAGGCCGGTTTAAAGCAATCGTCACCGTGCCGGGACACAACTGCGCATCGGCCACCAGTATTCCCAGGTTCAGGACCACCTGCTCAATTTGAGCTGGCGCCAGGGTCACGGCGGAATACGAACCATCGATCATTGGTTTCACGATCCATTTTTGGGAAAGCGCAATGCGCAACAAGGCAGCCGCCTCAACCACATTGTCGGCCAGATTTTCGCTGGGGCGACCTTCCGCCCCGGAGTGGCTCAACTCCAGCAACTGACGGGACAGGATCACGCCCTTTTGGGTTTCCTCGGCGATGACCGTCAAGGACCGTTTGATGTTTTCCGGATCCATGCCAAAGCGCTGAAGGAGCGTCGCATGCCCTGAAATTGCACACAAAATATTATTGAAGTCGTGCGCAACCCCCGCCGCAAGTCGTCCGATAATCTGAAGCTGGGCCACCTGGCGCTTGCGGATTTCAGCAAAATGATGGACGGTAATATCACTGATGAGAATCAACACCAAGCCTTCCGAAGGCTGTGAACGAAACCGCAGGGTTCGCAGCCCTTGGCTATAAACGCAATCCTTTTCGACTTCACGAGGCTGAAGCGGATCAAGCAGCTGATGCTGTTCAGCTTTTGTCAAGCAACTATAAACATCGCCGAGCAGGACTACCTTATTGGCCGGGAAAGAATGCGGAGCCAACTTCCGGGCCGCTGGATTGGAACCACGCACATGGCCTTTAGAATCAACGGCCAGTAAGCCGTCACTCAAGTAATCCATTGTATCCACAAACCGGCCAATGCGGCGGCGGCCTTCGATTTCGGCGGTTGACCGGATGGCCCACAAGCCCAGGGCACCGGCCAAAAACATGCACCCCATCGTCAGCGCCCAGATCGAAATACTAAGTTGCTTTATGGTTTCCGCGGCCGTTTGTTCCGTAATCTGATCCTGCAGATAGGCAATAATCATAATGGAAACAACCGCGACGATCGCGAACAGAATGATAATCAGAAGGGCATAGCGCCAGGCGCTTTTGGGAAGGAAGGTCATAAAGTAATTTACCACAAAGAAAGCAGCGATCGCAAAGAAAACTGACGGACAAATTGATAAATATATTATTTTTGTTTTCTCGGCGTTCTTTGTGGCTGAAAATCTGAACGGCGATTATCTACGCATCATTATGGTTTTGCTGGCTTTGCCACTGGCGTTGCAGGCGGTTCAGCATTTCCGGGCATCACCACCGGAACATTAGTAACCAAAGTCGGTGGAGCCGGAGGCGTTGTCACCACCGGCTGGCCCATGCCTGCCGCAGGCGTAATCGCATTAGTGCCGATTGTCACACCGTTCACCACATTCGAAGGGATGGCCTTAATGGCGGACAACGGTATTTTTTCGTATTTATCGATAGTTAGCTGGGCCACGGCTTCCATGCCGGTCAAAGGCTTATTATCGTCAAGGATTGTAGGCGTAAGTAAGATGATCAGGTTATTTTTGCTTACGACATCCTCGGTATGCCGGAACAACAGGCCCAACAATGGAATATCGCCCAGAATGGGAACCTTGATCTCTGCCTTCGATGTCCTATCTTCCACCAAGCCGCCGATAGCGACCGTATGCCCGCTGGGCACGTTGACACGGGTGACAATGTCACGCGAAAGCACAATAGGATATGTCTTGCCCGTTTGCGGGTTTTTAACCTCGCCATCCTTGGTTGCTGTTTCTGGACGAACCGTCAAGCGTATGGTGTTGTGCACAAAATCTATCTCGGGAATGACCCACAGTGTTATCCCCAGGTCAATGATTTCCTGGGCGCCGTCTGAATATGTTATATTTGGGGCTGAACCCGCCTGGGTGTTGTCGGTTTTTATCGTCGGCAAAACCGGATATTTCTGGCCCACATGGATTTTAGCCTCCACGCGGTTGCCAACCACGACCTGCGGATGCGAAATCATCTCGGCATTGCTGTTTCTTTCCAAAGCGCTCAAGAACAGCGACACTTGCGACAAATTCATAAAGGCGGAGGCCGTCCGGGTTTCCGAAAGCGTATCAATTACACTATCGGATTTATCATCGCTTAACTCCCGGCCCAGACCGATCTTGTCGACAATGGTCCGTGTGGGCGTTATGGTTGTGTCGGTCACATAATGCCCTGAATCAGGGGGGGACTCACGATCTGTGGTCGTAACCTGCTGATATTGCTGCCCGTTGATGTCATACATCTTGTTAATGTCATCTTGGCTGCTGCGCCGATCATATTGATTGAACTTATTATTCTTTGTGTTATTGACAGAATGCGAATCACTGTAATTCCAATTCAGGTTATTCAACCCCGCCTGCACGCCAAAGCTATCCAGCATGCTCCAGTCGAATCCCAGTTTTTTACTGTCGCCCGAGACCACGTTAATGATCCGAGCCTCAATGAACACCTGCGGCTCGCGTTTGTCCAGCGTCGTGATCAACGCCGCGATCTTATCCACATACTCCTTGATATCCGTGATTACAATGGCCGTCGTGATACTTGGGTTCTGGATCGTCAATGCGGCCTTGCTCTCAGAAGATTTCAGGCTGATCACATCCTGCTTCGCGCTCTGGCTGGTGGTAATGCATCCACGCGGCGATAGGACTTTGAATAATTTGATCTGTTCCACCAGATCCACGGCGTTCATATACCGCGGGACAATGGTTTGCGTCACCAGCGGCTTGGTAGCCTCAATTTCCTGAAGCTTTTTGGGGTACATTTCGGAGGTAACCACCATGAG
>CAYYBV010000111.1:0-6561 GCA_964469675.1 uncultured Verrucomicrobiota bacterium | reverse complement strand
CGGAAGGCAATGATGTTGCCCGGGGGGCGGGTTTGCGTTTTTCAGTGCTCGGCAGCCTGCATATCGTTGAATCTTACAACCTGACGCTTGCTTGTCGTGCCCCCCTTTACAAGGAGTGGCTCTATTATCTGATCAAACCGGGGATAAGTTGGGGATATGAAAACGATTGGCAGCCAAACTACAGCCTGATCTTAGGTCTCGACATATTCATATACGGGACGAAGACACGCTAACAAGCATTTATATATTCCGATTATTAACCGCAAAAAACTTAGAGAGCACAAAAGCAAAATAACTTGCCCCCCCCTATTTCCTTGATCCATTTATGCTTTGATTTTTATGATAAACATTGCTTTGCTCATGAAAACAAAAATGACCGCTAAATCAGCCGGATGGGTTATGGGACTGCTCCTGCTCACCGCTTGTACCTCCACGAAAGTGCTCACTGAATGGCGTGATCCGGATGGAGCCGATGTCCGCTTCAGGCATCTCGTCGTGGTGGCGATCTTCAAGCAGGATCAGATCCGCCGCATGTTCGAGGACGAATTCGCCGGGCAGCTAAGCAACATGGGGCCGATGGTCACACGCAGTTACAATATATTGCCAGGCTTGGATGCAAACACCAGCGGCCAGATTGTCAATCTTGCCAAGGCCATGGGCGCCGATGGCGTACTGATAATCCGCATGCTCAAGCGCAAGCAGGATGCGCCAATCGCCGCCGGAAGCCTGCCTCCCGTTCCGGGCAATCTGCCGGAATTTCTGCAATACGCCTGGCAGGACAATTATGACCCTCCGGACGCGCCAACCAACGCCGTCATGATCGTGGAATCCAGCCTCTTCAACGCCAAAAGCAGCAAGTTGTTCTGGACGCTGGCCATGGAAGTCAACAACCAGCTGGGCTTGAAATGGGCAATCAATTTGCTGGCCAAACGGTTGCTGGGCAAGCTGAAAGACGCCCTACGAACAAAGTGAAGACCTGCCGGGCAACGGCACAAGCCGATAAAATCAATTACCGGCAGACGGCCTCGATTTTGCCGGCCGCCTGGCGTGGGACAAGTTCCGCCGCCGACATCCAATTGTCACCAGACGGCCGCCGCCTGTATGCCTCCAACCGGGGCCACGATAGCCTGGCAGTTTTTGCGATAGGCTGCGACCAGAGCGCGCTTGAAGCCCGGGCCTGCGTGCCGGTTCGGGGCCGGTGGACGCGCCAATTCCGGCTGACCGCCGACCAGGCGAGCGACACGATCACTGTTTTTGCCGTCGATCCAGCCGGCGGCGGCTTGAGCCCGGTGGGCGACCCTTTTCCCGTTCCCACACCGGTGTGCCTCACCTTTTTGCCGGGCTGAGGCAATATGCGGGCAGCGGGCGTATTGCCGCCCCAAACGATTTGCCCCGCGAAGGGGAAGGTCTTTTACCTGGCGCAAAGGCTGCTTCAAGGTTCTGCTGCGCTTTCCGGGCGGAAAGAGAAATCAATGGTTGAATAACTGGTATCCGACGAGGCTTCCAGCCGAAGGAGATTGTTGGTGGTCCAGGCCGCGCCGGTCCATCGCTGAAAACTCACATCTTTCTTATTATCCAGCGTCAGGCAATAAAAATCAGCCGAGCAGGGATCGGGTTTCAGGACGCACCAGCGGACTTTATCGGTGGCCACCAGGTCCCCGAAATTGGTCGTACTGCCCGCGCCGCTAGTGAGCATGTATGACAGGGCGGTTTGATTGAGGCTGTAAACCACCATCAGCGTGTTAGCCCGGGAGCTCCAGGCAATGTCGAATGCGCGCTCCTGCCCGGAATACAAACTGACATTATTAAACTTATTATATTCGCCCCAGGCGCTGCCGTTCCAATATGTCCCGCGAAAGCGGGCGCTGACCTTCAGAATGAAAGCGGCATAAGCCATGGTTCCATCAGGGCTGTATTCCACCCTAATCCATTTCGGCTGATTGTTGTCGCCATTACCGCCGAGGGAATCCATGCTGGCTTCCGCGCTCCAGGTCATGGAAGTGGCATTGTAAATTTTGTATTTCGGTTTCAGGCGCTCCGCAGCATTGGCGCCGTTGATATAGACGACCATGGCCGCATTGGCCGAATAGGCCGCGTCAAATGTCTGATAGTTGATTTCGCTGACACAGTTGCTCTCCAGTGAGACCGTGTTGCTGCTCCAGCTTGCGCCATTCCAGACAATCGCGCCGCTGTAATTATTTCCCTGGCGCCAGCGCGCCAGACACATGATTTCATTTTGACCCGGCCGGGAAACCAGGCGCACCCAATAAACCGGACCATTAGCGCCGAGCGGAACCGGTTGCGGCGGCGACCAGGCATTCGCCGACCAGATGCGGTACTGGAGAGTTTCCGTTCCGACGCTGTAGACGACCATGCCGCGGCCGCTCACTTTTTCATAGGCCAAGTCAAAGCCGCGCATGTTATTTTCCGGAGGGCCTTCCGCGTCCACCTGCATGTTGGCAAACCAGGTACCATTGGATATTTGATTGGTAAAAGTATAGGCCTGCACCCAGATATCCGGGCCGCCATCCTGCACCGCCAGCAGGAACACATTGGTCCGGGGGCTGGCTTCAACGCGTTGCCATCTTAAAGCATGCCACAAAACGGGCTGGGCGGTGAACTCCTCGCTCACCCTCCCTGAATCGTCATAGGTGCGATAACGCGGATCGCACTCGGAGCCCTCCCGGTAAACAATAACGGCCGGCATCTTTTTGGCACCCCCACCGTAGATACTGGTCCATTGCGCCTCATCCGATACACCGACGGACACGATCCGGCCCTCGGCATCCACAGTTGCCGTGAAGGAAGCCTGCCCCACCGTCCCCGCAATTTCGCCGGTCGCGGCGCCGGTGGCGATATAAGCCCGGGCGGCGCTGACGCCGCTCTCGGCGGCAAAAAACGCCTCGCCCCATTTCAGCGTCTGAATGCTTTCCATGGAACCGGTCGCGACAAGCATCAGCACGCCGGCGCTCAACAACCCCATAATCACAATTGCCACGATAATCCCGATAAGGGTAACGCCTGAATTGTTCTTCGCTCTTTGTTCTTCGTTCTTCGATTTCGCGACCAAGAACGAAAAACCAAGAACTTCTCCGAACTTCTCCTTGCGCCCACAATTCATTTGAGGAATCCCTCCCGCAGGAAGAAATTGATCTTCAACTTTGCGGCCGCCAAATCATTGGTCACCCGCAATTCCAGGGCCACGCGCGCAACCCGTGACTGATTGGATGAACTCAGCTGAAGAGGCGTTAAGTGTCCGTTCGTGTCATCGTAATAATCCAGCTGAAATGCCTGAACATTTTTGGCCAGGATATTATCATTCAAGAACACGGCATCACCAGACCAGCGGAATGCATGGGTAGCTCCCACGCTCGTAGAAAAAGCCCATTCGGCGCTCGTGTTCGTGATGTTGACCTGCGCCAGGCGCGCCGCACGCCGTATGCGTTTCACAATCCCCCGAGCATCGTTGTCGGCCTGGCGTTGCGCCAGTAGGAGCGCATACGTCCGTCCGGCATTGCCCAGATAATCCAGCGTGATCAACGCGATAATTCCCATAACAACCATAATCACAATCAACTCGATCAGGGTAAAGGCGGATTGCAGACCGGCACCAGACGAAGGATGCCGAACGCCAGCACGAAGAAGCTTGAAGACGGACGGGCGCCCGTTCTTCTTGCTTGGCTCGCAATGCATGGCACCAGCATTCATCCGTTTCGGTGATTTCCCAAAGAATAGTTGCAAACGCTTCATGCCGAATTTATTCCTGATCATACCGACTCACCACCGATACATTGGAAATACACACTAGCGCGTTGCTGGCCACAACCGTGATGCGCTTGAACAACGCGTTGCTGGCCGGCGCCGATGAGACGAAATCGTTACTCACACTGGCGACAAACACCCAGCGGGTAAAATCGCTATAATTACTCAAGATGACGCCCTCGATCGTTTTGGGCGGTGCATCGGTCAAGCCGTTATAATCATCCACAAACTCATATCCCACACGATCAGCGCCAATATTTGTATGCGCTTGAATATATTGCTTGGAGCGGACTTCATTCATCAGCTCCTCGCACAGTATCGTGGCCCGGAGCAGATCGTTCTGCCGTTCCAGGCTCTTCAGCGACTCATGGAACCCCAGGATTAAAGCCCCAAAGGCGAACCCCATCAGGACAATGGTAATGAGCAATTCGATCAGGGTGAAAGCAGACGAAGCACATTGAGCGTGAAATATGGAGCGCGGAGCGACGGAAACCTGGCCGTTCTTCGTTCTGCGTTCGCAATGCCCCGGCAATGTCCTGATTGCCTTGCTGTTCATTGGCTCGCCCTTATTCTGAATTCCGCCACGGTCATTCCAGAGAAATATAGCCGGTGTCGGGCGCAATCGTTACAGTCAAACCCGAATTAAAAGTGACGCTGCCATTGGTTGCCAGCACGGTCCCATTGGTATTGATCCAGGGCACACCGTTGGGGTCACTGAAATATACCGTATCGCCCCCACCGATATTTACGTCAACGAGTTCCACACCTGGGAAACGATCGGAAAAGGCAACCCGCCAGGGGGATTGCTTGACCGGGTCGCTAGCCACCATAAAACCGCCCGGCACATTCGTGTCGGCAACAGCCACCGAATACAAATTCGAGGCAACGTTGAAAATCACCCGCGTGGTCCGCTCCTGATCCATGGCCATATTGCGGATATAGCGCAAGTTAACGCCGAGTTCATCAGCTGCCAAGCGCCCGCGGGTCGAGGATATAACCGTATTTATTTTTTCGACCGCCAGCACCGCCAGGATGGCAATAAGGAGCAAAACAACAATCAACTCCACCAAACTGAAGCCCATCCTATCAGCCGCAAGTTCTGACATTTGATTTTTAACTTTAGAATTGGGGCAGATCATTCGGCACTCACTTCACCCCGACGGCCATCTGGCGGGAGCCGTTACCCAGGACAACGTTGTTAGGATTCACCTGCAGAACGGTCCATTCCCCGATACGGTCGCCTTCCTCGATCATTTTGCCGTTGATCATGGCAATGCGCTGGCTGGAACCCGCCCGCGATATAATGGCTGAAACTTTGAGCTTGATTTCGCTGTTACTCGTCAACTGACCGTTATCCGTCAGCTGGCGGCGGTCATTCGGCGTCTGTTGTCCAACCTCCATCGCTCTGAACGGATTACGCCGCGGCAGGCGCGCCGCAATCCGCTGCTGTTCAGCCAGAACTTCAAGATCCAAAGCCGGATCGGGTTCCTGAATTGGAACCGGCGCGCTGGCCGGCGGCGGCAAAGGTTGGGCAGGCAGGGCTCGGGTTATGGCAGACGCCGGTGGGAATGCATTTTTTTTGCCGATCTTGAAAACATTGACCGCCAGAAGATAAACTAGGATAACCCCAAGCACAGGCGCCAGCACCCAGGCAATTTTATCGCGTTGTTTCTGGTCCATAGCTTCACCTAAAGCAACCCAACGATTTAGTGATTACGATTGAAGAATTTCAATCACTCAATGTATTTTATTGCGCATATGCAAACACGGACAGGCGCAAGGTAACGTCAACCTGGTCCGATGAAGTGCCCGCGACAATTTCCATTGATTCGATCTTTGCCCCTATTTCCCATGCGTCCATGTTCTGCAAAAATTTAACAAAGCCCAAATAGGATCCCTTTAAGATAATCTCGTGCGAAATAACACCCACACTCCGACCCTGACCCGCAAGGAGCGGGGCAGACGGCGCATTAGCCTTACCTTCCAACTTGAAAGCATTGACCATTTCCATGCCGGAAAACGAAGCCGACTTTACCACGGCTTTGACCAGCTGGGGGGTTTCATAATCCTTGCCCACGAACTTGTCCGTGACCTGTTTGATGTCACGCTGGAGCGTTTCCAGGCGCTGTTCAAATCCGGCAATCAGGGCGGCATTCGCCTCGTTTCCCGCTATCTGTTTTTGCATATCATCGCGCGCCCGGGATAAATTATGCAACGCGCCAACCTGGCTCCGCAGCCAGAAAGCGGTGCCAATCACAGCAATCAGCGCTATCCCCAAGGCCATCAGTGATTTGGTGTAACCCGACATGACATTGTCCAATGATTAATGAACCAGCTCGCAACTAATTTCGAACGTCCCCAGCACCGATTCAGTGCTGGTCGCCTGGGCGTTAACAATATTGACTTTTTTGAAAAAAACCGACGTGCCCAAGGCCGACAACATTGACGCCATGGCATCGTCAAAACGCGCGGCGGACGCCAGCACTTTGCCTTCGAGCAAAATCGTATAGGGATATTTAGGATCACCCCCCGCACGGCAACTGGTCAGGACAACATCAGGCGGAATCCCGTCGGCCAAAGCGTTAAGCATGCCGGGCCAGAGCAGATTACGTCCGATCATATCCTGCAGAGACCGCAGGAACTCCGCCGATTCCCGGCACTGATTTTGGAGCTTATCCCGCCGCGCGTTTTCCGTCACGGCCTGCTGCAGCAATGGCTGATATTGACGTATATCCAGGCTGACCTGACGTGACTTCGCTTTTCTGAGCCAGGGGATATGTTAGTCTGGGTCATCAAAAA
>CAYYBV010000110.1:0-6630 GCA_964469675.1 uncultured Verrucomicrobiota bacterium | reverse complement strand
TGAACGGGTTTATCCGTTGGTACCACGCGAAAGTCTGGATCAGATCCTCAACGCATTTGTTTGGCGCCATGCGTCCCACAAACAGGATATTTGTCAACGGTGCGGCAAAACGCCGTAAAATGTCCGGATCCGGACATTGACGCTTCTCAACAAATGGGAAAAGCAGCGGAAAAACCAAAACCCTGGGCACACCCGCGCGCTCCAATTCCAAGGCATTGTAACGCGATACCGCCCAGACCGCATCGGCACGCCCGGCCACATCACTCAACTCCGCCCGCGCCATCTGCACCTGAGCCATAACGTCATCATCAAAGCCCGTAAAGAAATCCGCCGGCGTAATGTTGTGATACACCAGCACTTTCCTGGCCGCCGCCTGGAGAAAAATACGCGTCGCCGGCGAGGCAATGGCATAGTGATACAAAACCACATCGCCGGGGGCGCCGTGGTAGTCTGCCAAAAATCGGCATTGTCCGCGGGCGGAAGGCGCCACGCGCGTTTCATCGGCATAGATTTCGGAATCTGCTCCCATCCGACGCAACAGCGTCTGGAGAACCCGGGCTTCACTGGAAATGGCGTCGCCTTCGGCAAAACCTGCCAGCAGCTGGTCAACTCGCGGCAACGCGCTCATGACCCGACCTGCGCTTCCAACTTGGCCACGCGCGACTCCAGCCGGGCGATTGCCCGGCAAGATTCCTCGCGCTCAAACTCCAGTCCGGCAATAACCAACTCGTTGACCAGATTCTGCTGTCCGGCCATGCGGTCGTGCTGATACCGCAAGAGTTTCCAGAGTATTTTTTTGATCCGGGCGCCAATGGCTCCAGCCCAGCCCGCGTGGTGAGGAATGGCGAAAGCTTCGGTCTGAATGCCATGCCGGATACCGACTAACCGATTGTAAACCTTGAGATATTCCGCCTGGTCGTGCGCCGCCTTGAGCATAAGCGCGCTATGCTCCGGGGAAAGGAAGCCGGGCGCGCCCCCGGCGGCACGGCGGCGCGCACTTTCCCGAATCTGCGCGCCGAGTGTTTCCGTCCGATCCTGACCGGCAATGATAACCCGCATGTGTTGTTCGCCCTGTTATATTAAGTGGTCGGCGGTTTCTGTTCCCGTCGGTCGCGCACGACACGGGCCGGGACACCAACCGCAATTGCATAGGCCGGGACCGGATGGGTCAGAACAGCGCCGGCGCCAACAATGGTATTACTACCAACGGTAATCCCGTCCAGCACCTTGACGCCAGCGCCAAACCAGCACTTCGCACCGACTTCAATGCCATGGGAACAAGTGCCTTGCTGGGTAACCGACGCATCCACATCCTGGGGATTGTGATCGCCGCCGATAAAATAGCAATAAGCAGCGACCAGGGTGTCATCTCCCAATATCACGCGACTACCCGAAAACACTTCGCAGTTGAACCCGATGTTTACGCGCGCGCCCAGCACAATGTCACCATTTTTACAGCTCAAAATAGAATTGCGGCCAAGAAAAACACCGGATCCGATGCATATACCGGCATTATCCCGGCCCTTGGCATCCAACAAGCAGTTATCATCTATGATGACATTATCCCCTATTTTAATCTTGTGCGGATGGCGCAGCACAATATTGGCACCAAACACAACGTTCCGGCCACATGCCCCCAACAGGCAGGGATAGAGTCGGGCGCGCAGAAATAGACCCAGCAGTCCCGGCAAGCGGGAACAAAGCAGGATAATCAGCTCATATTTTAAGAGCGGCCAAAAACCACGCCGGCCAATGATCAGATCGCTATAGCGTGCCAGCCGGGATTTGGAAGCAACCGCCATTTCGTGTTGAATCAATACACTCTCGGTTTTCATGGGAATCTTTTTTAAAAGACATTATCAGGAAACAAGGCAGCGACCATCAGAATAATTACAAAATTAAGGCACACTCTTCGTTGGCCACGGATTTTGCCGGCTGTTAACAAAACTTCTATTTTTCGAACCCGCCCGGGACAACCGGTTAGCCGTGTATTTACCGCGAGCCATGCCCCGGCAAGATGGCGTTACACCCCAAAAATCACAAGCCGCTCATACAAGGGTCAAAGCCCTTGGCGACCAGACTAACTATGGCTGACAGCAGTTCAAACATATGCTATAATATAACTAAGATTCGCAATTTAGCGGAAGATTCATCTGCGGATGGATGCACTATAATATTAACGCAACGCGCAACACGATCATAGACAGCACCGCGCCCTACTTTACCACGTCATAAAATGTGAGGGCCATCAGGGCGTTGCCGGTTTCATTGGGGTGAATTCCACCCGGCATCATGTAGATCGGATTGCTGTCAAATGCACCGTTAAGGTCAACCAAGGCAACATTTAAATCCGAGGCAATTTGCCGGATCATTACATTCAGTCGGCCCACTTCTTCGTCCAATCGTGCATAGCTATCAAAAACCGGCGTCAGCGTGGCAAGCACCGGAATGGTCTTATTGTCCTTGCAGGCCTGGGCCATGATCCGGATGTTTACGGCGGCGGATTCTTCGCCATAGCCCATGATCAAATCGTTGATTCCAGCCAAAATCAACACATAACCAGGCTTGTCATCATCCAGGATCGGATAAAGCCTCTCCCGCACTTCACCGGAAGAATCACCCCCCACGCCATCGTTGAGCACGGTTTTGCTCAACATCCCGGCCAGAAGGGCGGGGTAATAATCGCGGGGATTAACCAGGCGATCACCGGCGGTAATGCTATCGCCCAGGGCCACATACAGGTTGGGATTATTCGGACCGAAATCATGGCCATCACCCAGATGGTGCTCACTACCCTCGCAACCCGCCAACATCAATATTGCGCACAGCAACCCACCTGACACCGGACGCAAAAACTTTAACCGCAACATAAAATGTGCCATGCCCACGCCCTGTTTCATATAAAAATTATCCTCACCATAATAATACAATCATTTATATTCCGAATATTGCACGAACATTAACAAAAACAGAGCGCAAGTTGTTTTTGGCTCCACTTTTCCTTTTCAATCACTGAGGTGTGAAGACATCCCGCAAAAACGCTGATTTCCACCCGCTGTCGTCAAGGCTTCGGCGGATAAGTCCGTTACGGTGGTTAGGCGTATTTGCCGCATAATTTTATTCAAAACACATAATCAATTTTTTCAGCATACTATGAAATTATAATGTGCACAATAGCAAATTGGACCGCGCCATGCGAATTAAACAAAATCAATTATTTTTGTTTGCAATCCGGCCAGATAAATACCGCATATTGCGGAGGTCAAATCTCATGTTTCGCTCGGCCGTGTTTGAACCACAAGACCATAATTACGAGCGGCAAAGTATACATTGCTTCCATCATGGCCAGGCGCAGATTATGGAGCGACCACACCGCCGCCCAAGTCTGCTTGGCCGCCGGCGGGAAAAAAGCAAACGCAGCGTGGTAGAAACGGCCTGAAAACGGCCAGGCCAGCATCATCCCAACCGGCGGTGAACGATCCACGGTGAGCCAATCAAGCAACAAATGACTGCCCAGGAGCACCAGCAGCAGGCTGAGCAACAACCATGACGCCCGTCGTTCCTTGAACCAGCCGTAGGCCCAGATCGCCAGAACTAGCCCGCCAGTCCAAATAAAAGTATGCGTCACCGTCTGGTGATAGGAATTCAAATTACCCGTGCCGAGACCAAACAGGTAATCCACGTCCGGCGCATTCGCCAGGAGCACACAGCAAAGCAATGGGCGCCACAGCCTATGGAACCGGGCGACCAGATCGTTCCAGCAGTAGCGGGGCAGGAACCGGATTAGGCCAATGGCCAGACCGATTAAACTGTGGGCAATGGGCGAAGACATGAAGTAATTTCCGGTTGGCCGGCACCGATTTCAGATTTTGGCCGGACGGCAACACGCCTTCCACAGGCACGCCAGGCGTCGCACTACATCCCAGGCTCCGCAACGCACACCAACCGGCGTCAACGCCGCCGGGGACGCGCTTAAAATCCGGCGCACGGAGGCCGCCGGCTGTGTGTCGTCAAACATGCCCTGGTAAATAAACCCGTAGGTCCCCGCGAATCTTTCTTCGCCAGCAAACGGCAACGGATCAGAACCGGGAATAACCGGCATACCACAAGCACGGGCCTGTTTCATGAGAGCTGGCTCGGGCCACAGTGTCGGCCTTAAGGTGGTATCACCAAGACGCAAAACTAGGCCCTGATCACTCGCGATCAAATCACGCACCAGACGCCCGCGCGCAAAAAGCCACTTGCCTGGCGACCAGGCCAGGACCGGAATCCCGCCGGCTTGGATCACCCTGTGGATTACCTCGTCGGCTGGAAGGCCGTCCGGAATCATCGCGCACATGGCCAGCGCAAGAATTTCCAGCCGTTCACTGGTGACAATCTGCCGGCCAGCCACCAGGCATATTTGGCCTACTGCCTGGAGCATGACCGTCGCACAAATCGAATCAGGCCCACCGATGATCTCGATCCCCTGGCGCATTAAGGCCTGATCCCGATTTTGGAGCCTGCCGAAGAAATTGTGTTGGCGGCTTTCCGCCAGAAAAGCCAGCTTTTGAACACCGGCACCCATTGTTTTCGCCCCGCCGAAACCGGCGGCACCGGCCAACCGGTCCAGATTTTGGATCAGGTTGCGCAAAACCAACAGGATGTCATAGGCGGGATAAACGTGCACATGACCATCAGCCGCGATAATAGCGGGCATCGCATTCATAACACGGATAAATTATTTCCCGTTAGCCGGCGGTCATGGCCCTTATCTAAAGCCAGCGAATGCTGGCGCCTTTGTGAAGGCTTGGCGAATGGAAATAGCTTGCCGTGCCAAACGGCGGTATTCAAGCAAAAATTGCCGCCGATATTTTGCCAAAATACGCGCCTTCTGCCGATGGAATAGCTAACCGGCCAACCGCCCCAGGACGCCGCGCGCACGATTTTGACGGTGACGCCTTAAGGAATCACACCCCATTCAGCGTCCGTCAGACTCCATCCGCCGCCCAGGGCCTTGTAAAGCTGGATCACGGCTATCAGGCGGTTGAGCTGGGTTTGCGCCAGGTTATTTTCAGCCGGGAACAATTGCTGCTGGGCTTCGAGCACCTCGTAATAGCTGGCCTTACCGGCGATATAGCGGTCGCGCGATACAGCAACCGCATCCGCATAACAACGCACACAGCGTGCCTGCTGGGCAAAAACGTCTTGCAGCTTGGATCGCGTCACCAGTGCATTGGCCACGTCTTGGAATGCCGTGCGCACGATCTGTTCATAGCTAATGGACGACTCTGCGCTCAGCGCCCGCGCTTGGCGAATTTGCGCCATCAGTGCGCCCCCCTGGAAAATCGGACCGGCCAGATTGCCGCCAATACTCCAGGCCATGGCGTCGCTGTTGAAAGAATTAAGATCCGAACTCACACGCCCGAACAGCGTAGTTAGTCCAATTTTTGGAAAACATTGGGCGATGGCAACTCCGATTTGGGCATTAGCCGCACGCAGGTTCTGTTCCGCGGCCAGGATATCCGGACGCCGCCGGAGCAGTTCGGAAGGCAGGCCAACTGGCACCTCCGGAGGCGTATCCTGCTGGAGCAGGCTTGTATCACGCGGGACCGGACCCGGATTGCGGCCCAGCAGGAGATTGATCTGGTTTTCCTTGATCGCAATTTGACGCTCTAAATCCGGAATCAGGGCGGCAGTTTGGGCAACGGACGCTTCCGCTCGTGACGTTTCCAGTCGCGAGGCAACGCCGCCAGCCAATTTCCGGCTGAAAATATCCAAACTTTCCTCAAATGAACGCGTCGTCCGCTTGGCAATCTCCAACTCCAAATCCAGCTCCAAAAGTTCAAAATAGGCCTGGGCCACATTGCAGACCACCGTCAACATAACCCCGCGCCGGTTGGCAGTAGTAGCCAATAATTGAGCTTGGGCGGCTTCGTTCAAGCGGCGGATGCGGCCCCAGAGGTCAAGCTCCCAGGTAGCCGCGGCGACAAGCATCAAGGGATTGCCCGTTTGACCGCTGGACGGCGAAGCGTTACCGCGAAAAGCATTGCGACTGCGCTCCAGATCGCCTTGATAGCCGATCTGCGGATAAAACTGGGCGCGGGACTGCGCGGCCAGTGCCTGGTATTCATCAATCCGCTTGATGGCGATGCGTAAGTCGTAATTGTTGGTGAGCGCGGTACGCACCAATTCATGGAGCGTATCATCCGCAAACACCGTCCACCAAGGCAAATCTGCCATGCCGACCTCCGGGAGACGAGGCGGCTGGCTGATATCACCCCGGCCGAGGAATCCGGCCGGCGCATCCACAGCTGGGATCTTAACCCGTGGCCCCAAAGCGCACCCGCCGGCCAGCAGAAAAGCCAGGAGCAATCCGAACGACATCGCTGCGGGCCATAGCCGCGAATTAATAATTGAACTGGATTGCATAATCAAAACCATTATCCATTTAAACCGTAGATTTACTGATAAAATTATTTTTTATCCGCGGCCGCTTCCTGGGCCGGCGGTTCTTTTGCGCGCAAAGCGGTACCGGCCGGCGGTTGCTGGCCGTGAATTAAATGCTGGACAAACGAAAAGGAGACGGGAATTATGAAAATGGCGATGCAGGTGGCGGCCAGCATGCCGCCGATTACCGCTGTGCCCAGC
>CAYYBV010000109.1:0-6695 GCA_964469675.1 uncultured Verrucomicrobiota bacterium | reverse complement strand
CGGCTCGGACTCACCGGTCAGAGCCGCTTCCTGTACACGCAGGTTGGCGGTTTCCAATAAGCGGCAATCAGCTGGAACAAGGTTGCCGGCTTCCAGGATCAGGATGTCACCCGGCACTAGGTTGCGCGCAGAAATCGTCTGCACGCTGCCATCGCGCCTTACCTTAACGGTCGGTAAGGACATTTTTTTAAGGGCAGCCATCGCTTTTTCCGCCCGGTATTCCTGGCTGAGTCCAAGCAATGCGTTCAGCATTACGATGATTAAAATAACTACAGTATCTGCATATTCCCCCATAGTGGCAGAAACAATTGCGGCAATGATCAGGATGACGATCAAGATGCCCTTAAATTGCTCGCGCAAAATAGACCACACACTCTTGCGCGCCTGTTCTACTAGTGCGTTGGCGCCAAAAGCAACCATGCGCCGCTGGGCTTCCTGTTCACTCAGGCCGTTGGAAGCATCGCTATTAAGCTTGCTCAATGCTTCAATGTTGGAAAGCTGCCACCAGGCGTTCATGTATGACCGTTCCTGTTAAGGGGATTATTTTGCGAAAGCATTATAGAGATTTCCGCCGAGCGGGCAACCATAATTGGCACCAAAGCTTTGTGATTGCAGCGGGGTGGGCGATTCTGGTAAAGACAGCGCTGAAGCACTTAAACATATTGCCCTACCATGGGGCGAATCAAAAGGAGTCTGTGTGCTGGCAGCATTCGGAATTTCTGTATGCGCGGTAGTCTTGGCCGAAATGGGCGATAAGACGCAACTTCTGGCCATGGCTTTTGCTACACGTTATCGCTGGCAAACCGTGCTTTGGGCGGTGGCCGTGGCCACGCTTTGCAATCACTTTCTGGCCGTCGTTACGGGCAACGTCATAACCAACATCGTGCCCATTGAATGGGTTAAATTGCTGGCGGCGCTTTCATTTATTTTGTTTGGGCTGTGGACGTTGCACAATGACGCTGCTCCGGGATCCATGCAACGTGCCGCAACAACTCCGTTTATGACCGTGGCCGTTGCATTTTTTATCGCCGAGATGGGCGATAAGACGCAGTTGATGACGATGACGCTTGCGGTGGACCAAGCGGCCAAGGTCGGCGGAGCCGGGCTTGTGGTGAAAATTCAACAGATTATGCCCGTCTGGATGGGCTCCACCTGCGGCATGATCATTGCGGACGCTATCGGCGTTCTTGTCGGCATCGTCCTGAACAAGCACATTCCAACACAAATTGTTAAGTGGGTGGCCGCGATTACATTTGCGGTATTCGGGATGCTTGGGTTGCACGAGAGCCTGGACCTTCTGCTGCCGAACAAGCCAATAATTCACCACGGATGCCTGCTCGGGTTAATACCGGTGCTGGCCTTGCTCATGATCATGATCGCCAGGCGCAGTACGCAGCGTTTAATGGTAAAAGTGGATTAAAATGGCGCTGCGCAATTGATTAGCTGCCCCTTAAGTGGATGGCGGCCTCATGTGGAATGATAGAATAACCGGCAACATCTAAAACAGCGTGTAAATGAAAGGCGCCGTCGTTTGCCCCATGACAATCAGCATGGCCATCAGCAAAAGCACCAGCACGATGGGCATTGTCAATCTCCTTGCTGGTCAATGCGTTCGGTTTAATCCAGTACGTAATCCGTAAGCCATTGTTTTTTTTCATGCCAAGGTGGTTGGCGTTTTTTTCCCAGCACAAACGATCCCAGCACCAGTGCATCCATTTCCGTTCGCATAAAGCAACGGTATGCGTCTTCCGGCGTGCAAACTATAGGCTCGCCACGCACGTTGAATGAAGTGTTGATGATAATGCCGTACCCGGTCATTTTTTCGAATGCCTTGATAATCCCATAATAGCCGGGGTTCAATTTGCTTGATACCGATTGAATCCGTGCGGAATAATCCACGTGCGTAATTGCCGGGATATCGGATCGCACCTGCTTGATGCGCTCGCGCATTGGAAGTGTTTTGGCGTCGGCCACGGCACAACATCGACTGCCCCGTACCGGTGCCACCAGGAGCATATATGGGGACGGTCGGTCCAGGTCAAAATAGTCAGCCACGCGTTCTTCCAGACAGGCCGGGGCAAATGGCCGGAAAGATTCGCGGTACTTGATCTTGAGGTTCATGATGGACTGCATTTTGGTGGAACGGGCGTCGCCGATTATTGAGCGGTTGCCCAACGCGCGCGGCCCAAACTCCATGCGCCCATTTAGCAGGCCGATGACTTGTTCGGCGGCAAGCAGTCCGGCAATCCGTTCAGCCCATAATACCGGGTCGCTTATTTTTTCAGCCGGAAAGCCGTGGTCGCGCAAAAAGGCTTCGATTTCATCGTCGGCAAACGATGGCCCCAAGTATGCCCCTTGCATGTGGTCATGTGTGCCGTCAGCTGTGCGGGGCTGATTTTGAACAACATGCCATACCATGAGCGCCGCGCCAAGGGCGCCACCAGCATCGCCGGCGGCCGGTTGAATCCAGATGTTTTTGAATGGGCCTTCCCGCAAGAGGCGGCCATTGGCCACGCAATTGAGCGCCACACCGCCTGCCAGACATAAGTTTTCCATTCCCGTTAGCGCCCGGGCGGTGCGCGCCATGCGCAGCACAATTTCTTCAGTCACCACCTGGATCGAGCTGGCCAAATTCATTTCGCGCGGTGAGATTTTCGTCTCCGCTTTTCGCGGGGGCCCATCAAAAAGTTGGCTGAATTTTGCATTAGTCATGGCCAACCCATCCAAGTAACCGAAATAATCCAGGTTGAGCCGGAAAGAGCCGTCTTGCTTCAGGTCCAGCAGATTATCCAGAATACGTTGAGCGTAAATCGGTTCGCCATAGGGGGCTAAGCCCATAAGCTTGTATTCTCCCGAGTTGACCCGGAATCCTGTAAAATAAGTAAAGGCCGAATACAGCAGGCCTAATGAGTGTGGGAAGCGAAGCTCTTTGAGAATGGACAAGCGGTTCTGCCGGCCGTGCCCGATAGTGCTGGTGGCCCATTCGCCGACGCCGTCTAATGTCAGGATGGCGGCCTGCTCGAAGGGGGAAGGGAAAAAAGCGCTGGCGGCATGCGATTCATGGTGCTCGGGAAAATACAGGGGCACGCCCGGCGCGAAGCCCAGGGATTCCAGCACGGCCTCGATTTCCATCGGGATCCAGAGCTTTTGCTTGAGCCACAGGGGCAGGGCCATCATGAAAGATTGCAAGCCGCGGGGCGCCACGCTGAAATAGGTTTCCAGGATACGGGCAAATTTAATGATTGGTTTATCGTAAAAAGCGACGGCATCCAGCTGGCCCGGGGTCACCTGCCCCTCTGCCAGGCAATAACGGATGGCCTGCAAGGGAAAGTTGGCATCGTGTTTTTTGCGGGTAAAGCGCTCTTCCTGGGCCGCGGCAATAATTACGCCATCCCGCACCAGGGCGGCCGCCGAGTCGTGATAATAAGCGCTTATGCCAAGGATGTTCATTAATACTGTTTGGTATAGGGCTGTGGGTTGGTTGCGGGTTTATGGTCCAGCCAGTAGGAAGGGCGGTCGGGCTCATACCGGCGCATCATGGGGTCCTTGCCCATCAGTTTAAGCACCAGGCGTGCCGGGGCAAAACAGCAATAAAAAAAAGGCGCCAGCAACAGCCAGGTAATGCCCTGTGCCACCATTCGACCCAACCATTGACCGGCCTGTTCCAGTGCGCGGAACAAAGGGGCGATCAGAAATCCTGCAATAATGACAACCGCGCTCAAGCCGTAAATTGCCAGGCCCAGCCAAATCTTGTGCCAAACCAGAGTCATTAGTGTCGCCACGGCGGTCATAACAACCGCCTGGATGAGCGCGCGACGTTTAGTCCGCCCTGGCGTGGTCAAAGACGATGCCTTGGAAGTCTGCCAAGGCCAAACTACCTGAACAACACTTTTTAAAGGATTTGAATTCATAACACGTCATTTAAATTGTTCATGCATAACTTCGACTTATTAATCAAAATACATGGTTTACAAAATTATTGAAATAAAAAATGGCAGCGATTTGACTACGCATCCATGCTTACACTCAGAAGAAAGGCTGTTATTTTTTTCGGAAATGTATATATTTAGCAACAGGATACCGGTGTCTGTTTTAAAAGTCAGGCAAAATTTACGCGATGAAATTGCTAAATGAATTCTGATAATACCAAACATAGTTGCGGGTCCCCAAAAGCCTGCCAATGCCGCGTTGTGCTCGCATTGACGTGGCAGGATCTGCGCAACCGCTATGTCGGCGCAACTTTCGGTTTGTTCTGGTCGTTCATTCAGCCCTTGATTATGGCCTTGATTTTATGGTTTGTGTTTGCCGTGGCGTTGCGGGCCAAACCCATTCATGGGGTGCCGTTCATTGCCTGGTTCCTGGTGAGCGTGGCCGCCTGGAATTTTTTTGCCGACTCGCTCGGCTCGTCCACGCTGGTCTTCAGGGAATACGCCTTTCTTGTGAAAAAAATCAGGTTCCAGATTGAAATCCTGCCGCTGGTTAAAATCCTTGCCGCCGCCTTTGTGCATTTATTGTTCCTGGCGGTCGTCATCGTGATCCTGTTGATCCAGGGAGTGAGCGCTTCGTGGTTCTGGCTGCAAACCTTGTACTACATGACGGCGCTGATCCTGCTTGTGCAGGGCTTGAGCTGGGTCACGGCATCGCTCAATGTTTTCAGCCGTGATGTGGCTTACGGTGTCCAGGTATTGATGCAGCTGGGTTTCTGGGTGTCGCCCGTGTTCTGGGAGTTCGATGTAATCCCGGAGCGCTTCCGGGCCCTGGCGGTGATCCTGAAATTGAATCCGGTTGTATATATTATTCAGGGCTATCGCCATAGCCTGGTGGAACAAATCCCGTTCTGGGCGGATTGGCGGCTTATGCTCTATTTCTGGTGTTTTACACTGGCTGCATGGCTGGCAGGTTATTTTGTTTTCAAGAAGCTTAAACCCCAGTTTGCCGACGTGTTGTAGGCGCTTGGCGGGAAACTCCGGGCATACGGACGATCAGTCGTTCATCGTGGGCCGATGCCAGTCGATCAACTCGATGGGCACCGATCACTCTGGCCTACGCAGGGCTTTCGGTGTGATGTCAACATGTTGTTCGCAATGATGCGCGCAGGCTAAAGTGAAATATTGCCGGCGATCGGATCAATTTGCTTAAAATTCATAGCTGTGATAAATATTAGTTTCATACGAGAAATTAACCAAGCTCGCAAAATTATTCCAGCTTATGAAAAAATCATTTGTCGGATTCGGGTTCGGCGCGATCCAGGCCGGTCTTTTTCTTTACGAAGCGCATGCATCGGGGCAATTTGACCGGTTCAGCGTGGCCGAGGTGATGCCGGATGTCGTGGATGCCGTTCGTAAAGCTGGCGGCCGTTACTGCGTTAATATTGCCACTGCGCAGGGCATTGTGAAAAAGGAAGTTGCCGGGATCACGCTGCTGAACCCGAATGACCCGGCTGGCCGGGCGGCGCTCGTGGCGGCCGTAGCCGATGCCGATGAAGTCGCCACGGCATTGCCCAGCGTCCAGTTTTATGAGACGGGCAGTGCAGCTTCCGTAATCAGCGTGCTTGCCGAAGGGCTCACCCGACGGCGTGCGCGTGGCGATCAGCGCCGTAGTATCATTTATGCCGCCGAAAACCACAATCACGCCGCCGAGATTCTGGAAAAGCTTTTAGCCGCCCGGATGGCGGTGCCGATATCAACCTTGCGCGCTTCCGTGCAATTTCTGAATACGGTCATCGGCAAAATGAGCGGCATTGTGGCCGATGAGTGCCAAATAGCCGAACAGGGCTTGGCGCGCCTGGCCGGGACAGCGGGTCGCTGCGTGCTTGTTGAGTCATTTAACCATATCCTCATTACGCGGATCGCCTGGAGCGATTTCCCACGTGGCATTCCTATTTTCATTGAAAAAGACGATCTCCTGCCATTTGAAGAGGCCAAATTATACGGCCACAACGCGACCCACGCCCTCATGGGCTACCTTGCGCGCGCGAAGGGGTACAAAACGATTGCCGATATCCGCCGGGATCCACAGATGCTGGACCTGGCCCGTACTGCTTTCATGCAGGAATCCGGTGCGGCCCTGATCAAAAAATACCAGGGGCTCGATCCGCTCTTTACGGAGGATGGTTACCGTGAATACGCGAATGACCTTTTGGACCGCATGATGAATCCGTACCTGCGCGATCTTGTGGAACGCGTTGTCCGGGACCCGCGCCGCAAGCTGGGCTGGGACGATCGCCTGGTGGGGACCATGCGCCTGGCGCTGGGACAAGGGGTGACGCCCAAGCGCTATGCCATGGGCGCGCACGCGGCCTTGCAAATGTTATGCGAAAGCGAACGTGTCCAAAATAAAGCACTGCTGCTTGATGCAGTCTGGGAGGGCGCTTCTGCTGCAGCCCACGAAAAACAAAACATTAAGGACTTAATCTTGAATAGCCGCTTATAACCGCCGGCCGAAATAAGTTTTGGCCGGGCGCATGCCATAAAAGTTTGCGTCGGGCAGTTGATCGCAATATGCTTTTGTCGTATTGACAGCAAGGAGGTTGTCTTGGAATACATCATTGCTAAAGCCGCACGGCGTCCGAGCCTGCAAGGCCGGTGGGACGAGGATGCCTGGGGGACGGCCAACGTCATGAAAATCGCTAATTTCCTGGCGCAGAGCAAATCCCGTCATCCGCGCACGGAAGCCAAGGTGGTATACCAGGATGA
>CAYYBV010000108.1:5464-6696 GCA_964469675.1 uncultured Verrucomicrobiota bacterium | reverse complement strand
CATGTGCTGGCCTGTGGCCGCAAGGTCAATGTCCTGGTGCTGGATACCGAAGTCTATTCCAATACCGGCGGGCAGGCTTCCAAGTCCACGCCCATGGGCGCCGTGGCCAAGTTTGCCATGGCGGGTAAACCGCTGATGAAGAAGGACCTTGGCATGATCTGCATGACCTATGGCAATATTTACGTGGCGACCGTCGCGTTGGGGGCCAACCCCAACCAGGCCGTGCGAGCCTTTGCCGAGGCCGACGCCTACGAGGGGCCTGCGATCATCATTGCCTATTCGCATTGCATCGCGCACGGCATCAACATGACCAACGGCTTGACCGCCCAGAAGGAAGCCGTGCAATCCGGGCGTTTCCCGCTCTATCGCTACAATCCGGAATTGACCAAGCAAGGCAAAAATCCATTGGCGCTGGACAGCAAGCTGCCGGTAGAAAAATACAGTGAATCGGTAATGAAGGAAAACCGTTTCCGTGTTTTGAAGCAGAGTTATCCGGAAAACGCCCGGCGCCTCATGGAAATGGCCGATAAACTTGTGGTGGCCCGTGCGGATCTTTACCAGAAATTGGCCGGGTTGCCGGCCTGCACTGGTGAAATTCCTCCGTCGGCGGCGCCATCCGCCGCGGCCCCGAAAGCGTAAGCAACCAATGCTGGCCATATCGGAGTCAGAATAACATTAGCTGTGGGCTGCACGTATCAAGGGCCAGATGTTTAAAACGGATGGTTGCCCATAGGTTTTTCCTTATCTGTGTTGCCTGTGGTAATAAGATGGAGTGCAAATCCAATGAGCTCGTCCGTCGAAAATTTTATGGGCCAGGTTGTGGCGCGCAATCCGGGTGAATTGGAATTTCACCAGGCGGTGCGCGAAGTTGCCGAAAGCCTGATGCCGCTGGTGGAGAGCACGCCGGCCTACCGGCGGGCTAAAATCATGGAACGGCTGGTTGAGCCGGAACGGGTCATCAGTTTCCGGGTCCCCTGGATTGATGATCATGGCGAGATCCAAGTCAACCGTGGCTGGCGGATCGAGATGAATTCGGCCCTGGGCCCCTACAAAGGGGGGCTGCGCTTCCATGCCTCCGTAACGCTCAGTATTCTCAAATTCCTGGCGTTTGAGCAGTGTTTCAAGAATGCGCTCACCACGCTGCCAATGGGCGGCGGCAAAGGCGGTTCCGATTTCGATCCCAAAGGCAAAAGCGACATGGAAGTCAAGCGTTTCTGCCAAGCATTTATGAG
>CAYYBV010000108.1:4811-5454 GCA_964469675.1 uncultured Verrucomicrobiota bacterium | reverse complement strand
CATATCGGGGCTAACACCGACGTGCCTGCCGGCGACATCGGGGTGGGTGGGCGCGAAATCGGTTATCTCTTTGGCCAGTATAAGAAGCTGCGCAATGAATTTACGGGCGTGCTTACCGGCAAGGGTGTTAGCTGGGGCGGTTCGCTGATGCGGCCGGAGGCCACGGGCTATGGCGCCGTTTATTTTGCCCGGGAAATGCTCGCGACGCGCAAGCAAGATTTCAAGGGCAAAACGGCGGCAGTTTCCGGCGCCGGCAATGTGGCGCAGTACACGGTTGAAAAACTGATCCGCCTGGGCGCCAAGGTGCTGACACTTTCCGATTCGGGCGGCACCATTCTGGATGCAGCTGGGATCAGTGAGGAAAAACTGGCCTGGGTGATGGAGTTGAAAAATGAACAACGCGGCCGGATCCAGGAATATGCCGCAAAATTCACAGGCGCCAAGTTCTTGCCCGATCAGCGCCCCTGGTCGGTAAAATGCGACCTGGCGTTTCCCTGTGCCACACAGAATGAAATCACGGTGGCGGATGCCCGCATGCTGGTGCAAAACGGCTGTACTTGTGTCTGCGAAGGGGCCAATATGCCGACCGAGCCCGAAGGGGTGGAAGTCTTTTTAAAGGCCAAAATTCTTTATGGCCCAGGCA
>CAYYBV010000108.1:0-4801 GCA_964469675.1 uncultured Verrucomicrobiota bacterium | reverse complement strand
GGGGTGGCCACCTCCGGACTGGAAATGTCGCAGAACGCCATGCACTTGAGCTGGCCCAAAGAAGAAGTGGATAAGCGCCTGGGTGAAATTATGCGCGCCATCCATGAGGCCTGCTTGTTCTATGGCCGCGAGAAGGAATTTGTCAATTACGTCAAGGGCGCCAATATCGCCGGCTTCCGCAAGATCGCCAATGCCATGCTCGCCCAGGGCGTGGTGTAACTTCTTAACCGACGTTGGCTATGCTTGCACTCTAAATATACTTAGCTTTAGTCAATGTGTCTCGATTTCGGTTCCACCATAGGAAGGCGGACAAGTCGGGAAAGGCGACGGCGATCTCGGGCGGTCTGCGGGTTTGCTCCGCTCGCATGGACATGAGTCCGATGCATCGCGTAGCGCACCCACATCCAGCCCAAGCTTGCCTTGCTTTTCCGAATCCCGTTTGCGCGGGAAACCGAATTCGAGCCATAGTGACCATTCGTTTTCGCCAAGAAGCTATGGCGGATAAGCTGCTATCGAGGAATGCAATTGTTTTTATTGAGGAATAACGGGTTTTTATCGCGGTTTCGAATGGCTAATATACAAATAAAATCCATGAATCAAATATGGCTTATCGGAATTGCGGCGCTCTGGCTGGCCGGATGCGCGCCGGCGGAAAAAATGACGGGGAGCGCCGGGCAATCGCCGGCGCAATCCAATGCGGTGCCGGTTGAAAAAACCGTTGCCCGTCAGGCGGTCGAGGGATTTACCGGCAAGACGGCCGTGGACGCCGGAGAGCGCACCAAGAAGAAAATCCAGGCCATTAAGGCTCAGCGTCAGGAAAACTTTGAGGAAATTCAGCCGTAAGCGTGCCGCCGGTCAGCGCTTTTGTTGATAGCGCAATTGCGGGATGCGGTATTGCGCGGCGATCCGCCGGTTGGACTCGTCAAGGCCGGTTTCATCCAGGGCCAAGTCCACGGCGCATCCCCGGAGCGACACGCGGCGCAAGCCGCCCGCGCTGTCAACCGCCCGGAAAACATCCGTCATGTTCCTGACCGGCTGGCCATTGACGGCGGTGACGGCCTGGTCGCGGAATTCCTGGTAGCCGACATTAATGGAATCCGGCAGGACCATTGCCAGCAGGATCACGTGATCTCCGCGCTGATGGGCGAATTTATCCTGGTGAAAATAATAATATACCAGGCGCGGGTTAATCTGAAGTTTCCAGTTTTCACCGGAGGCGCGCAGGTAGTCCCCGGTCAGTTCCCGCAGCACCAGTCCGCCCTCCACCAGGTATTCTGCCGGTTCACCGCCACCGGCTTCCGGAATAAACTCGTCGCTGTCGCGCTGGCGCTTGAGCAGGACTTGCACGGTGCGCGGCTGCTGGTCCCGTACAAGTATAACCGGAACGCTGTCCCCCGCCGCCCGGCGTCCGCCGATCAGGTATGCCAGCCGCAAGCGTCCGAAGTCCCGATCGGTATAATACCCTTGGGAGTCAATCGGAATACCATCCCAGGTCGTGATGACGTCTCCCGCTTGCAGCGCCGCGGCGGCGCCGGAGCCGGGAGTTGTTTTGGTGACTACGATGCCACCCTGTGCCTCGGTCACACCCAGGTAGCAGCGTTTGACGGGATCCAATAATGGTTCAAATTGGAAGCCAGCCCAGGCCAATCCCTTATAGGGCGGCGCATTAGCGTCGTTAATAAAACGGCGCAGGGTCGTGCAGGGGATAAACACGCCCGTCTGTGTTTTCTTGTCGTAGGCTACGCTAAGGCCAGCTATCTGCCCGTTGCACAATGCCGGCGTGCCGTTGCCGTCAATGCTTGATTGGGTTAAAACCTTGAGTGCCAGCGGGCGCGGCAATGTGGATGCGGATAGCTCCACCACCTGGCCGTCACTGGTTTGGAATTCGCCGGTGTTTTCAAGCTTTACAATGGTCAGGCGGTCATCGCGCCGGATGGTGTCGGCCAGCGCCAGTGGGCGCAACACGTTGGCGGATGGAATATTGGTAAATGTAAGCAGCGCGGTGTTGAGCTGGTCGTCGGCTTCCAGCACATTGGCCGCCAGCTTGGCGCCGCTTTTGGCCCGGCGTAATTCCACCTGGGTTTGATTGCGCACCAGGTCCTCGGTGGTCAGGACTTGGCCGGAGCCGATAACCACGCCATAGCCGTGGCGGACAGCGGATGCTTTCTTGCGCCATGGAATCCGGGGGTCATGCTCCTGGTAGGTGACAATGACTTCCACCACGCTGGCATCGTAGTCCGGCAACGGGAGGGGTGTCGCGGCCAATAATCCGGTCATGCATATGAACAAAAGAATATTAAACAAATGCCGGGCGTGGAATGGGAAATGCCGTTCGGCGCCGGAAAGTTGTGGATCCCGCCACGGGGGCCGCCGGGCTTTGATTTTTCCCGCCCGGCGTGGGATTGCTGATATTGGATTTGCGCTGTGCATTGGATGTTTTCCGTTAACCATGCCTTATTGCCGTGCGCCTGATGATTCAATATGCGTCAGCTCCGGAATATTGTATTGGCGCTGAATGACCGGATCAGCTTGGGCCGTTGCGCCAGCGTCCAGGATCAAGGGGTCCGGGTCATCTAAAAAGCGGATGACATGAAAACTGCCCGAAGTGTTCACGCCGGGGCGTCCCGGCGCGTTGGTGGGGGAACTGAAGGCGACGGGCAGGTTCTGTATGTTGCGAATGGGCTGCCCGTTGATTTCGTCCACGATTTTATTCAAGTAGTTTTCATCGTGCGCGTTCACCGGATGGGCCAGGCGGTTGCGCAAGACGACAAATTGGTTGCGCCCGGCAATCAGGTCGTCAACCTTGGCGAAGGTGGCGTAATACAGCAGATGATGGGCGTACCATTGATTCAGTTCCCCGCCGGCGGCCATAAGCAGTCCGCGGCTCAGCGGCACAAAGACCAGCCCGCCCTTGATAAAATATTCCGGGCGGCGTTCATAGGCATATCGAAACGCAAAAGGATCGTTCCGGTTTGCCAGGGGCACGGTGACCGCCAGGGGTTGCCCGTTGCGCCAGATTTTGAAGTTCACGGTTTCGCCGCATTGCTTGCGCTCCAGGAGCTCCACGTATTCGATCATTTGGCCGTCAAGGCGGACTGTGCCATCGCTGGCGATGGCGTGGCCGTCGATAGCCAGCAAGGTGTCGTTGGTCTGTAGAATGCCGACAGCGCAACCGAACGGGTCTATAAAGGAAATAACCACGCCCGTGTCGTTGCCCGGCAAGCCGAGTTGTCGCCGCATGGCCGGGTTCGGGGTTTCCAGATGTGAGACGCCCGTTTCCGGATAACCATCATAACGGCCGTCTTCAATGTCCGTGAGAAAATGCCGGATAACCGGCAGGGGAATGGCATAGCCCAGGTTCTGGGCATTGGCAATACCCTGGAAGGCTACGCCCACAACGCGGCCCTTGAATAGCACCGGGCCGCCACTGTTGCCCGGATTAATGGCGGCATCCACCTGGATCGCAAGATGGCTGTCTACCTGGCTGTGGGTGTAGAGCTGGTAGTCGATCCTGGAAACCACGCCCTTGGTCAAGGATAACCGTTCTCCGCCCATTGGGTAACCCAGCGCGATGACTTCCTCGTTCAGGTCCGGCAGCCCGTCGCCCAATTCCATGGGCGCGGCCTGGGCGTAAAATTCTGGATCGAGCACCTTCAGAACTGCCAGATCGCAGTCATGGCCGATGAAGCTCACTTCGGCCGGGTAGCGGCGCGCCTGGCCTTCGCGCTGGATTTCAATGAACCGGGCATCGGAGACGACGTGGGCGTTGGTCAGAATCCTTTTTTTGCCGATGATGAATCCGGAGCCGCTGGCCGAGGCGGGCGCCGCCGGTTGCCAGGGCCAGGCATAGTCCTCGCGCTGGATGGTTGCGTAAATCTTGACTACCGACTCCCGGAACTCGTGCTTACCAAACCACGCGGCCCGTGCATCGCTCCCTGCCATGACCGTCAGCCACGTTAATACCAGCAATATCCCCGAGCTTATCACTTGCATTTGACGAATCTAACGCAAAAAAGCATGGCCGCAAAGCGCGAAATTATGTGCGCGCTTGTATTTATTGTGGCCGTTTTGCATAATAATCTTCAATACGCCCGTTGGTTGCGCTAAAGTCAGTGTAAATCAAGGTGGGGCTTTTTACCATTGCAATGATCAAGGAGCTTGCCATGAAAAACAAATTTAAAAAAATCAGTCTGGATAAGGATCGCGCCCAAATCACCCGCGATCTGCAAACCTATCAGAACAAAGCCCTCGAATTAGGCGCAACCAAGGCCAAAATCATCAGTGCCGATGAAATAATTGTGGATGAACGTGTGACGCTTAAATGTCAGGTTCCGCGCTGTTTTGGGTTTGGCACGGGCGCCAACTGTCCGCCCCATACGCTCAAGCCCGCCGAAATGCGTGTTTTGCTGGAAAAATACCATCAAGCCGTGTTCTTTGTGAAGGAAGTTCCTCCCGCGGTCATTGTCAGGGATAAGACCACTATCAAGGAGCGGGTCAAGGCGTACCAGGAAGTTTACAAAATTGTCACGGATATTGAGGCCATGGCTTTTTATGACGGGCACTACCTGGCATTCGGGCTCGGGGCTGGTTCATGCCGTCACACGTTCTGTGGTCTTGAGGAAAACTGTGCCGCTTTACAAGGTGCGAAATGCCGTTTCTCCCTGCGCTCCCGGCCGTCCATGGAGGCCGTTGGTCTGGATGCCTACAAGATGGTGGTCCGCGCGGGATGGGATATCTATCCCATTGGCAGTAACGCCAAACCGGAAGATATCCAGTTTGGCCTGCTGGCCGGTATTATTAT
>CAYYBV010000107.1:0-6732 GCA_964469675.1 uncultured Verrucomicrobiota bacterium | reverse complement strand
CAAGGCCATCTACCCTGACGGCTGGGCTACATCCGGCACACCCCATGACATTATCAAAGCCGACGTCAACAAGGGGCTGACTGTCGCCCTGGGATCGGTTGGATCCATTAATGTCCCGTGGGATCAAGTGTCTACGCTCCAATTGGCTAAAATTGCCAACCATTATCTCGGCAAAAGCACCATATCGGATGCGGTGCGCGCGGACATGGTGTTGGCCCTGGCCTTGTTTTGTTACGAAAGTGGTTCATTTAAAATGGCCGAGGCGTATGCCCTATCCGCCGGCAAGATTAACCCGGCGCTGAAAGCGGATGTTCGGCGGCTGATGACGGGGTTCGCAATAGAATGAGCAAGACTACGGAGGCGCCATTGAATCCGATTGAAGAAGGCACGACGCTCAAACTGGATTTCACCAAGCTGGAACGGGTATCAGCGGCACACGCCGGAGTTGTGCCGGTTGCCGTCCAGCACGCTGATACCGGCGAGGTGATTTTGCTGGCCTACACCAATGCCCTGGCCTTTGAGCTGGCAATGAAGGCGCGCCGGCTCATCCTTTGGAGCACCTCCCGCAACGAACTTTGGGAAAAGGGCAAGACATCCGGGGAGACTTTTGACCTGGTGGAAGCACTGGTCAACTGCGAACAAAACTCCCTGCTTTACCGTGTCCGCCCACGGCGCAGCAATATCTGCCATACCCGCAACCGCAATGATCGTCCGCGCAACTGCTTCTACCGCCGCATTTGCCCGGATACACTGACCCTCGAAAACCTGGATCCATAACGGTTTATTTAAAACAATTTTACACTTGATCTGCGGTCGGCGCCAAGTAATACTTATGTTAATTGTTTAGCGTGCGAGAAAACATGTGTTTTTGTATTGACACGCGCGGCGATTTTTACGATATTAACACAGTATGCAACATATATTTGGAGCAAACAGCAGGCATGGCGGAACAAGTTTGTAGGGCTTGGGTGGCTGACACTCAGGGAAACGTATCGGTAAACCACAACAGAAGGAGGACAGTGTAATGGGTAAGTCAAAAACGAAGAGCGAAATCATTGCCGGAATTGCCGAAGCGACCGAAATCACCAAGAAACAGGCGGGCATCGCCTTGGAGGTCCTGGTGAACATGGCTTATAAGGGCGCCAAGGATAAATTCGTGATTCCCGGACTGGGCAAACTTGTCCTGGTTCAGCGCAAGGCGCGCATCGGGCGCAATCCGGCGACCGGCGCAACAATTAACATTCCGGCTAAGAAAGTAGTCAAGTTCCGCATCGCAAAGGCGGCCAAGGAAGCCATCCTGAAGTAATTATTTATATTGATCAAAAAGGCCGGGGTTCTGTAACCCCGGCCTTTTTTTCGCCAATCAAACCTGTTATGCTTGCTTGCCATGAAACAATCCTTCTGGAAAATGCACGGCGCCGGTAATGATTTTATTCTCCTCGATGACCGCCCCGCAATTTTCCCATGTGCGGATGCAAAGCTTATCCGGCGGCTGTGCGACCGGCACAACGGTATTGGCAGCGAAGGGCTCCTGCTGATCCAGCCTTCCTCACGCGGTAATTTCCGCATGCGTTTTTTTAACCCCAACGGCGTGGAAGCCGATATGTGCGGAAACGGTGCGCGCTGCATCGCACGACTGGCGCACGACTTGGGCGTTGCCCCCGTAAGTATGCAGATCGAGTCCGCGTCAGGCATGCTGCAAGCTGAAGTAATCGCCGCGGCTGTGCGCTTGTATTTACCCGCCCCGCTGGATTGCCGCTGCCATCAGGTCTTGGCGCTTGACAACCAAACGGTGTGCTGCCACGTCATTAATACAGGCGTGCCACACGCCGTGGTTGAAACAACTGACTTGAACAACACAGATGTTGGCCGCATCGGAGCCGCGCTGCGCAATCACGGCGCCTTCGCGCCCCAGGGAACTAATGTTGATTTTATGGTTATCACTGGCGCGCACGCCCTGCGTGTGCGCACGTATGAAAGGGGCGTCGAGGCCGAAACACCAGCCTGCGGCACCGGTATAACCGCCTGCGCCCTGATTGCCGGGCGTCTGGGCCGTGTCACGCCGCCCGTCCAGGCAACATGCGCGCACGGCGACACGCTCGAAGTCAATTATCGAATGAATAACGGCGACAGGTTTGCAGACGTAACGCTGCTTGGTCCTGCCGATTATGTATTTGAAGGCACCCTGGAAGCCTGATCCTGGCAAGGCGGCATGCGCGTTAAGCACGCGCGCCTTTGGTTAAGTGCGGCTTCATAAACGGTCCGCAAAGATACCCCCGCGCTTGCGGCCGCGCCCAGGCAATCATCATATTCCGGTGACACGGTAACATCGACGCCCTGCCAGCGTCCGATTTTTATACGGACGCGACCAAAGGGCGTATCCACGAATTCATGGCGCCGCTCAAGCAGCGTGCGCTTTACGGGATACTCCCGGACACCAAAACTTGTGCTTTCGCGAAAGATAAGATCAAGCATGGTCAGGCGTTGTTCGGGCCGGCATAAAACTGTCAACAAAACACCGGGACGTTGCTTTTTCATCTGCACGGCGGTAAGAAAAACGTCAAGCGCACCGGCCGCCAGGAGGCGGTTCTGCAGGGCCCCCGTAAGTTCAGGTGTCAAATCATCCAGATTACATTCCAGTACCAGGCAGGCATCCTGCGCCGGCGCGGAATTCGCCGTGATTTCCATAAGCATGGCCCGCAAAAGATTGGGGCGCCCATTCAATCTCCGCTGGCCGAACCCCTGCCCAACCTTCAAGACGCGACTGCCGGGTGGAAACGCCTCCAGCGTTTTCAAGGTCATCAGGAGTGCGGCGCCCGTGGGTGTAACCAATTCAAAAGGCTCGTCGGCCGGCACTACTGGAAATCCTTTTAGTAATTCTACGGTGGCCGGGGCCGGCAGCGGCAGGATTCCATGTGCGCAGTCAACGACTCCATGCCCAAGCGGCAGGGGGCCGACCGACATGCTCACAATCCCCAGCCATTCCAGCCCCAGGCATGCGCCGACAATGTCAATGATGGCATCCGTGGCACCTACCTCGTGAAAATGTACCTGATCGGGCGTTTGCGCATGTACAAGCGCTTCCGCTTCCGCCAGGCGCTGGAAAACCCGCAAGCTGGCCGACTGCACTGATAACGGAAGTTGACCACTCTCAATCAAGCCCCTAATTTCCTTGAGGCCGCGATGGGGCGGATGAGCCGAAGCATGCACATGACCGGCGCCTCCCAGTCCCCCATCGTGAGTCAAACGTATATTAACACGCGTACCGTGCAACCCCCGGTCGCTGTTGGAAAGCGCTTCTATCTCAAAAGATCCGATCGGCAAACTGGCCAACTGGCGTTGCAAGTCAGCACGGCTGACGCCGAGATCCAAAAGCGACGCCAAAATCATGTCGCCACTGGCACCGCCCACGCTATCAAAATGAATATGCTTCATACCGCCGATTCCCCCACCCGATTGATCAGCGCGGCGGCCACGCCTGCGCCGAAGCCGTTGTCAATATTGACCACCGTGATTCCCGGTGCGCAGGAATTGAGCATCGCCAGCAGGGCGGCCAACCCCTTAAAATTGACGCCATACCCGATGCTGGTGGGAACAGCCACAATCGGGCGATCAACCAGACCGCCCACAACCGACGGCAAGGCACCTTCCATGCCGGCCACGACAACGATGGCCCGGGAACGCTGCAAAACCTGCACATGTTTGAGCACACGATGCAGGCCGGCCACCCCGACATCATAAACACGTTCCAGGCGTGCACCCATAAATTCCGCCGTCAGGGCGGCTTCCTCGGCCACGGGAATATCAGAGGTGCCGGCACAGACGACCGCCACCTGCCCAACGGACGAATCAGGCGCACGCATCTGAATGGTGATGGCTTTGGGCAACTCGTGATAAACCGCCTGGGCATGCGCCTGGTGCACTTTGGCATATTGTTCCGGCGTAGCGCGCGTGGCCAGCACATTTTGCCCGCCCGCGACCAGCGCCGAAATTATCGCTGTAATTTGTTCCGCGGTTTTGCCGGGACAAAAGATAACCTCGGCCAGTCCACGTCGACGCAAACGGTCCAAATCCACACGGGCGAATCCTAAATTGGTTTCCATACGGGCGGAAAGGATATTTTCCGCCTCGGTCGCAGGAAGCGCGCCACTCGCCACGCGCTGAAGCAAATCAGCAAGATTGAAGTCCATATAGTTTCCAGGGCGATCAGCCCGCAAGCTGCGGGACTCTCACAGTTTGGCCGGTTTTAATTGACCGGCGTGCGGCCGTCATCATGGCCAGGCCTTCCAAAGTCGTGCGCAGCTCCAACGGCGCCGTACCGCCCTCAAAAAACTTTTTGACCAGGCGCAGAAGATCACGATAGCCGTAGGTCATGTTGCACACAAACGGAACAACTTTATCCACCTTGTTTATTAAGCCCTGTATGCGTCCACCATATATTGCCATACCGCGAATCAACTCCACCACACCCTCCCGGCCTGCGCCGTAATCCACCAAGGTCAGAATACTGGTTTTGGTTTCAAGGGCATGGACCGCCAAAGCGCCGGGCCCCATGATGCGCTGCAGCGTTTCGAAGGCATGCACACCGTACCATACGAGCGAATCGCCGGACGGCGCATTATTCAGCACGCCAAAAACATTGGCCCGCCGGATCTCAGCAAAACGTGACCGGGCACCGTCAACCTCGGGACAAAACGGAACGGCGGATCCCGACCAGACGCGCGTTTGATGTTTTACCGCCAACCGCAGTATGGCGCGCCCATCGCCCAAAGTTGTCGCCAGTGGCTTGTCCAGAAACACCGGCTTACCTAATGCAGCGACTTTTTTAAAATAGTCCAGGTGACAGGCCCCGTCGTTGATTTCCAGCATAATGGCATCGCAATCCGCCACAGCCTCATCGAACCGGGTGGTCACGTAAACTCCCCATGACTCCAGCTGGCGTTGCCGCTCGTCCAATCCTTTTTTATTCTGAAAAGGTGTTGCAAAACGCAGGCAGGTTATCGCGCGCAGGCCGGGTACGCGCTGATCCAAAGAACAGTCGGCCGCCTGCATGCGCCTTGGGAATTCTATGCTGTGACTGGTATCCAACCCGATAATCGCAACTTTAATCATGACCGTTTTACCTTTATGTGGTAGTTTATGTTCAAGCAAGCAGTTTGCGCGCATTCAAATGATACTGGCGACCACCAAGTTCATTACGAATGGCACAACCATGATTTTGCCACAATCCTGGCCAGGCAACACACACTGATAAAAAAGTTGTCATGGCCAGCATAACAGCATAGCGCCAAGACTATTTAACTAAAAATGATTGTTCCGCAAGCCGACAGGTAAGTCAACATGGAAAACGGTCCAATATTCACTATTCACGGCGCCCGCGGTACGATGTCCGTCTCCGGACGTGCGTTCAGCCGACACGGCGGCGAAACAACCTGCTTCAGCCTGGTCACCCGGCGAGGCATTTTGATTATCGACGCCGGCACAGGCATTATCGCACTGGGCAATCAGCTAATGCGTCAAAGCAAACTCCCTCCAATCACGATCATTTTTACCCATCTGCACCTTGACCACGTAATTGGCCTGCCACTTTTTAAGCCGCTCTACCGACGGGACGCAATAATCACGCTTATGGCTGACCCGCACCGCAAAGAACATTGGCCAAATTATTTAAGGACGCTCATCGCGCCACCTTTTTGGCCGCTGGACCTGCGGCACACCGGCGCCGCCGTCCGCTTTAAGCAACTTCCCCGACGCAATCGCCACATGGACATATACGGCGTAAAAATCGCCTGGCATCCGCTTCGGCATCCCCAGCAATGCCTGGCCTATCGCCTCAAAACCCCGCAACGCACCTTTGCCATTGCCACCGACCACGAACTCGATGCCGATGCCGCTGACCGCACCTTGCCGGATTTTTGCCGCGGGGCGTCGGTATTGATTGCCGATGCACAGTATACGCCTTCAGAATATCCCGCGCAGCGCGGCTGGGGACACGGCACTTGGGCGGCTTGTGCCCGTCTGGCAGCGATGGCGGGAGTCGGCAAGTTAATTCTAACCCATCACGACTGCCGACGGCAAGATTCGCAAATTGATCACCTAGTTAGCCAAGCGCAACGTGTGTTCCCCGCCACGCGCGCAGCGCGCTCCGGCATGCGCGTCTAGAAAGCGCTGCGTTATCGGCGGCATTGCATCAGAGGTATCACGCATTTTTGATCACGGCTGAAGCCACGGATGGAATGGATGCCTCGGCGCGTTGGACTTCCGCGAAAATTTCCGACGCTGGGGCCCGTCCGGCAAGCAACACCTTGAAACTGTCACGGCGCAGGATATAGGACAGGCGCGCCAGCAGGTGCAAATGGATGCGCGGCGCTGAACTGACCAATGTAAAGAGCGCATAGACCGGCTGGCCATCCAAAGCCCCAAAATCTACCGGCTGCTTCAGCAGGCAAAGCGTCACCAGAGGCTGGATCACGCGTAAAACAATCGGATTGCGCGGATGCGGAATGGCAAGGCCGTCACCCACCGCGGTCGAAGCCAAGGCTTCACGCGCCATCAACATCCGGTACAACGAATCACGATTCACACTATCCGGCAATTTCAGCAGATCGACAATCGTGCGCAGCACGGAAGGTTTATCGGTTCCGCCCACCGCATAAAAAATGCCGCCAATGGCAAGTGAATCCGCAAAGGATGGCATGCGCTCGTGTTGCTCATTTTCGGCATAAAAAAGCG
>CAYYBV010000106.1:4847-6793 GCA_964469675.1 uncultured Verrucomicrobiota bacterium | reverse complement strand
CAGCTTGATTTATCGCGCGGGTCTTATTATGCTGTTCATAAATGAACAGCATGCTGATCATCTCGAATACCCGGTATTTCCTGGCGCTCATCAACCCCGTGAGCAAAGTATTTATTCTCTGCACACTCCAGCCGCCTTGTGCACGCCGGGAACTGGTCCTGTTACCCCTGCGCTCCACAATGGCAGCCTTTCTGATACTGTTGGTGCTGACAATCTGCGGCGACTTTCTCCTGCGCAACGTATTTCGCGTAGACATCTATTCGCTCAAAATCGCGGGCGGGATTGTGCTGTTCCTGATTGGTTTGACGGCCGTACGGCGCGGGCGATTTTTCGAGGGGGCCCTGGCCCGCACCCGGGATATTTCCATCGTGCCTCTGGCGGCTCCGCTTATCGCCGGTCCAGGCACAATGACCGGCGCCATCTCGTACGCCTCGGAGCATGGGGTTATGCTGACCTTGACCTGCATAACACTCGCCCTGGGTATTAACCTGATAATTATGCTGTTCTCCGCCAGGATCGGGGAAGTATTGGAACGCATGAACGCCACCGGCCCGTTGATCCGAATTACCGGCTTGATCGTCGCCGCCGTGGCCATACAAATGACGCTTGATGGCTTGGGCAAATGGCTCGGCGCCTATTTTTAACGGCCATATGCCCCGCCCGAAAAAACCGAACCAAATTCATTAGCCCGGCCGTCCGTCTTGGGCATTCGTCGGCTGGCGGACGCTCGTTATATTTTGACTGCCACCGCTTTAAACCTTGCCTGGCGTTCGGCAGGGGCCATAACCGGCTTAAACGGGCCAACCCACTTCACGATATCCGCGATGCGGCTGTCCGGCGCAGGATGGGTCTTGGCAAAATCATGCCCGCCGGGCTTAAGCTGTTGCTTCATCATGGTCAACATGGCGATCAGCCCGTTCGGGTCATAGCCGGAACGCTGCAGGATTGTCACGGCGGCACGATCGGCCTGGCGCTCAAACCCGCGCGAATAGCCGTTATTCATCATGGTCGCTGTAATGTCGGTAATCGATCCCTCAAAGGCTTCGGTCAGTTGGGCCAGTTCCTGGCCGCCAAACGACTTGGCGCTTTCCGTAGCGAGTATCGTCAGGGCCGAAGTCATCCGGCTCTTGCTGATGGCCTGCAGGCCGTGCTGAAGCTCAACATGTCCGATTTCATGGGCCAGCACGGCGGCCAGGGCGTCCTCGCTCTGGCAACAATTGATCATACCGCGCGAGATAAAAATCAACCCGCCCGGCGCGGAAAAGGCATTGACCTCCTCAGTCTCCATAATCAGGAAATGATACCCGCCAAATGTTTCCGGCTTATCCGAGAACTGCGCTAGCGTCTGGCCGAGCACATTCAGATATTGATTGGCCGCCGCATTGTCCAAGGGCTTGTATTGCTTGAGCACCACAGCGCCCACCGTACGGCCAATATAATATTCCTGTTCCGGCGTGATGGATTCAAACGTCTTACCGACTGCCACGCCGGCTTTCTTGATGGATGCACCCTGCTGCGGGGTCGCCACGCCAGTGGCCACCGCCACCCCGGCACCGACCTCCGAAAGCGTATTCATGGTCTCACAGGCCGGCAAAATGGACAAACCCGTTACCCCCAACGCCAGAATTGCATAGCGACAGAGCATGCTCATTTTGCACCGCCTTCACTGGGAACAACCCCACCGCTTTTAAGGAAGCTTTGCATTGCAGCGGATGATATCTTTATTTTTTCCATCCGGTCAATCCATGTAAAATCAACGTCCTTGTGCGCCGCCTTGAACTGGCCCTCGACATCGGAATTAAAGCCCTTGCCAGCCAGGGCCAGCTCGTCACCGGAGGCGGCGACCTTGGCCTGTTCCCGGCCCGCCGCGAGCACGATCTTATTGGGGGAAAGCGCCGAGGTGTGCATCCAACCCGACTTGCCCGCGCCGGCGACCTTCGACGAAG
>CAYYBV010000106.1:3298-4837 GCA_964469675.1 uncultured Verrucomicrobiota bacterium | reverse complement strand
AGCGCCCTGCGATTGCTGGACCTCGACCTGGTCACCATAAGCCAACGCCCCCACAACTTTGCCAACAAAGGACGGCGTGTCCCGCACGGGCGCGTCCTTGACCTGCACGCTCATTGTGGCCGCCGGGGCGGCCAGCGCGGCTGACGCCATGATGATGAGCGCCGCCATAATTTGCTTTAATCGAATCATTTAGCCTCCTGTTATAACGACACACTCACATCAACAGAAAAAAATTCCGGCCGGTCCGCAGGCAATCGGCTTTAAAATTGTCAGGATCATATCATTTTTATCCGGCGCACAAAGAAAAAACATTTGACCACGTTAATGTGTTGTGCATTCATCCGCATCCTGTAGAATGCTGGGAACGGCACCGTGATAAGCCGAAAATAAAAAATGGACGCCTAAAAATGAACATCACGCCGGCTTTGCAAGACGGAATCCTCACCCTGGCCATCACCGGCCGGCTCGACACGTTTGGCGCCGGCCCAGTCCAGAAAGTGCTGGACTCCTATTTCAGCCAGCATCCGCAGTTTGTCATCATGGATATGACCAACGTAGACTTCATCAGCAGCGCCGGTATCCGTGTGCTCCTGATAACCGCCAAGGAAACACAGGCCCGCCAGGGCCGCCTGGCGCTGGTCGGGCTAACCACCTATTGCCGCGAAGTGATCACAAGCACACATATCAACGATCTGCTGACACAGTTCGACACCATGGACCAAGCCAAAGCCTTCTGCCGGGCGCAAACGCCATCTGGAAATTAAAGGCTAGACCGCACCGGCAAAGTATTTATTTCTTCAGTTTATCCAGCTCCGGCTGCATATATTTTTTGTAACAGTCCGGGCAAACGCCGTGGCTGAACTGGGCGGCGGTGTGGGAGCCAACATATTGTTCAACCTGCTGCCAATACTGCTGGTCATCGCGTATTTTTTTGCAGTACATGCAAATGGGCAGGATACCCTGGAGTGTCTTGATCTGGGACATGGCCAACTGCAACTCCTCAATACGTCCGGCCAGCGCGGCCTGCAGGTCAACAACTTTGCGCCCGACGCCGATGCGCACCTGTAACTCCTCAACATCGTAGGGCTTGACAATATAGTCGTTCGCCCCGGACTTAAGGCCGTTGAGAATGTCTTCGCGCTGATCACGGCTGGTCAGCAGAATAATATAGGGCGGATTACTCGTGCTGCTTTCCCGCACTTTGCGACAGACCTCCACGCCGTCCATGCCGGGCATCATCCAATCCAGAATCGCCAATTTTGGAGCATCCGGCTTGCCAAGCACTTCATAGGCGCTCAAGCCGTCACTGGTTAAAACGGGATCATATCCAGCTCGGGCCACCATCGCTTCCAGCATGATTCGCGAGATCGCATCGTCTTCGGCAATGAGCAGCTTCATGTTCCACCTTTCTGTCACCGGCCGTCCGGCTTCCCGACTTGACGCAGCACACCGACCACCGCCATATTTTTAATATTAGCCTTTACCGGGCTGTGCGTCAATTGCCTTCCGGATAAACTTAAAAAATCAATCCTGACATTT
>CAYYBV010000106.1:0-3288 GCA_964469675.1 uncultured Verrucomicrobiota bacterium | reverse complement strand
GCCAATCAATCCCATCAGGAACACCTCTGCCGATCCGCTATGACCGCTAAATGACCGGCAAATGTGGCGATCGCGCGGATGCAAACCAAAATTTTACCGGAAATTTGCGGAACTGGAGATTTGCTATTTTTTGAATGTTGTGTCGAGCTGGCGGGACGCCCAGGCAAACCCCAGAGTTTTACAAAGCACTCGTATCCTGCAACGGCACAAAAAGCAGCGCGAAAAACAACTTGCATGCCGTATTGGTTTATTGTGATATATGGTGTCAACTGTGAGTTTTGCGCAACATTCTAGTATTATTTGTACACGGACTGAATCAGCTGAATCGCAAGAACGGGAGGATTGATGCGTCATATCGTTTTAATGTCCTTATTTTGCCTGATCATATTGGGTTACGCCGGATGCAGTAAAAAAAACGTCGCCAAGCCATGCTCATCCCGCATGACTCTGGCCGTGATTCCCAAAGGCACCACCCATGAATTCTGGAAATCGGTTAACGCCGGCGCCCGGAAAGCCGCCAGGGAACTCGACGTGGATATCATCTGGAAAGGCGCGCTCAAGGAGGATAACCGCGAAGCACAGATCTCGGTGGTCGAGGATTTTATCAGCCGCCGTGTCTCCGGCATAGTTCTGGCACCGCTGGATGACGCCGCCCTGTGCGCTCCGGTGGCCAGCGCTGTCCGCAACGGAATCCCCGTTGTCATTTTCGACTCAAGCCTGAAAAGTGACCAGATCGTCAGCTTCGTGGCCACCGATAATTACGTGGGCGGGAAACTGGCCGGAAAACACATGGCAGACCTGCTTGACGGCAAGGGAAAAGTGGCCATGCTCCGCTACCAGGAAGGTTCCGCCAGCACCATGCTCCGCGAACAGGGTTTCCTGGATACGATCAAAGAATATCCCGGTATTGAGATTGTCAGCGCCAACCAATACGGCGGGGCGACAACCGAAACCGCCTACCAGGCCAGTGAAAATATGCTGGCCCGGCTGCAGACACCCCAGGGCAGACTGACCGTGCAGGGTATTTTCTGTCCAAACGAGTCAACCACATTCGGCATGCTGCGCGCGCTCCAGGACCGGGGCTTGGCCGGCAAGGTTCGTTATGTAGGCTTTGATAGTTCCGCCAAGCTGGTGGAGGCTTTGCGTGCCGGCCACATTGACGGACTGGTGCTCCAGAACCCCCTGCGCATTGGATACCTGAGCGTCGCCCATCTCCGCAACCAACCCGTTGCCAAGCGGATTGACACGGGCGCCACGCTGGCCACCAGGGCAAATATGAATGAGTCGCCAATCAAAGATTTGCTGGAACCAAAAATTTAACGATCCCGACGGGCTTGCAGCACCCAGGCAATTAATCAATATGGCAGCGCCATCACAGCCAGCCTCGCCGAAACCGCCCCTGCTTAAAATGCAGGGCATCCGCAAGCGGTTTGGCGCCACGCTGGCCCTGGACGGCGTCGATTTAAGCGTGGGCGCCGGTGAAGTTCACGCAATCATTGGCGAAAACGGTGCCGGCAAAAGCACGCTGATGAAAATCCTGGCCGGCGCGATCCAGCCCGATAGCGGATCGATCCAAATCAACGGCCAGGATTTTAAACCGCGTACGCCCATGGACGCGCGCCGGGCCGGCATTGCCATGATTTACCAGGAATTGTCGCTCGCCCCGCACCTTTCCGTCGAGGAAAACATCATGCTGGGCATGGAAATGACGCGCGGGGGACTGCTTTGCCGTTCGGTCATGCAAGCACAAGCTCACAAAGCCCTGGCAATGTTAAACCAGGCGCATTTGGCCGTAAACCGGCGCGTAGGCGTCCTGTCGCCAGCCGCCCAGCAGATTGTCGAAATCGCCCGGGCGCTGGCCATCGGCTGCCGGGTGCTGGTGCTGGATGAACCCACCAGCAGCTTGACACGGGAGGATGCCGATAAATTATTCGAAGTCATCCGGAACCTGAAAGCCCAGGGCCATGCCATCATTTACATTTCACACTTCCTGGAAGAGGTGCAGCACATCGCCGACTGCTTTACCGTTCTGCGCGACGGCGCCACGGTCGGCTGCAACCTGGTCGCGAGGACCTCGATCGATGACATGGTGCGCCTGATGGTGGGGAAGAAAATCGAGCAGCTCTATCCGCGCTCACAGCGAATGCCCGGCGCAGACATTTTGGATATCAGCAAGCTGGCCGGATACCAGAAACCGGAATCAGTCAGCCTTATCCTGCGGCGCGGCGAGGTGTTCGGCATTGCCGGCCTGGTCGGAGCAGGGCGCACCGAGTTTCTGCGAGTCTTGTTCGGATTGGATCCCATCCAAACCGGATCCGTCAAACTCGGGATGTTCGCGGGGCCGGCCTTGCCGGCCCAACGCTGGAGCCAGGGCATGGGTATGGTCAGCGAGGACCGCAAAAACGAAGGCTTGGCGCTTGCGCTTGACATTGCGGATAACGTGACCATGTCGAAACTTAAAGGCATGGGACCGTGCGGACTGATCCTGCCCGCGCGCCAGACATCCATTGTGCAGGCCGTGATCGACAAGCTGGGCATTCATTGCCAGGGACCGGCACAGAAAATCGGCGACTTGTCCGGCGGCAACCAGCAAAAAGCGGCATTGGGACGTCTGCTGTATCATGATGTGGATATCCTGCTCCTGGATGAACCCACACGCGGGATCGATGTAGCCAGCAAGGCCCAAATCTACGCGCTGATCGACGCACTCGTCTCGAAACACCATCCACCGAAAGCGATCATCATGGTGAGCAGTTACATTCCGGAATTACTGGGTGTCTGTGATCGCGTGGCAGTCATGTGCCGGGGCCGGCTGGGCGCGGGCCGGTCCGTTAATGAAACCGACGAACATCATCTTTTGCTTGAAGCCGCTACCGGGGAGGTGGCCGCATGACATTGACCCCCTTGATTTGTTGGATGCGCAGTCACCTGGGAATCAACCGCATCGGTCCTTTACTGGGCCTGGTGGCCGTATACGGCCTGTTCATGCTGATCGGGCCGGCAAGTTTTTGTTCCACCTACAACCTGGAAACCATTGCGCGCCAGTCCACCATCACCGGAATGGCTGCATTGGGCATGACAATGGTCATTATCCTTGGCGGCATCGATCTTTCGATCGGCTCGGTTATCGCCCTGGGAACGGTTGCCATCGCCGCATTGCTGCAGGCCGGCTGTTCCCCGCTAATCGCGGCCGGCGGCGGTATCGCCGCCGGAGCGCTATGCGGCTTGTTCAACGGCTTGTTGATCACGCGCCTGCGCATGGTGCCATTTATCGTGACCCTCGGCACC
>CAYYBV010000105.1:0-6839 GCA_964469675.1 uncultured Verrucomicrobiota bacterium | reverse complement strand
TGGCTGTTCCAACGTATAGGACTGGCAAAACATAGCGGTTGCGTCGAACCACCGCTACGCCCGTTCAGTGTGGATCAATGCTGTTTCCGGAGGACGCTTGCGCTCGCATTGATCGCCTTGTTGCCGCTTATCGCGGGGACGCTCTGGATCCGGGCTTACGGTGAAAACTATGGTCATTTCCTGGAATTGATCTGGGCCAAACTCCGCTTCCTTAATCATAAGCCTGCCGATCCCGCGCTTCTGACCTTTGACCAGCGCATACTCTGGACGGCGCCTTTAAATTCGGCAACTTTCCTGTTGACAGCCATATTGTTTCCTGCAACACTTCCTTTATCCGTGTTGGCCGGCGCCATCGCCATTAGGCATGCCCGCTCGCATCCGGATCCCGAAATCAATCAACTGCTGGGTTACACGGCTGTTTCACTTCTGGCCTTTGTATTTTTCACAAAGTTCCATGTTTTCCTGGTCCTGGGGTTTGCCGCCCTGCTCGGATGGTTGGGTTACTGGGCGTCCGTTAGGCGCAGTTTGTTGCGCTGGCTGGTCCTGGTTTTATTGCTGGCCGGCGTGGGTGTGGAAGCCGGGCATGTTATGTGCAATCCGGCACGCTGGGGCAGCGTGCCGGTATATTTAAAAGAAAAGCAGGAGCTCTGCCGCTGGCTGCGCGAGAATACGACCGGCGATCGCGTGCTGGCCAATTTTGGATTAAGTGCTTTTTTGCTGACTTATGCGAATTGCCCTATAGTCCTGCACCCTAAATTTGAGTCGCCGGATATTCGGCAACGGGTGCGTGCTTACGGGGAAAAGCTGTTCAAATCAAATGAAAATAGTTTTCGTGATTGGATAGAACCGTTTGGCGCGCCGTATTATGTGTATGCGTTGGGCGAATTTGCCAATGTTCAGATGGAATCCCAGATGCGCTATTGCGTGAACGCTTTGAATCCGCCGCCCTGGGCCGCGGCGCGGCTGTTTGAAAAGAAACCAGAGCAGGGTCGCTATTTTCAGTTTTTATGGGGGAACGCCAAGTACCGCGTTTTCCGCGTTATCACTTGCGCGGATGAGCTTTGTGCCGGGCGTCTGGCAGCGGAGGCCGCGCAGGACTTGCGCCGGGGCCGCAAGCCGGATGCTGAAAATAAAGCAACCCAGGCGTTGATGTACGATCCGCAAAACGCGCATGCCCTGCAGGTGCTTTTGCGGCTGCATTGAGATTATAGTCGCCACTCAATCCGTCAGGCAGCAGCAGTCAGCATGCAATCGCCGCGCAAGGTTTTTGAAGATTTAATTTGGCAAAAGGCCCGGCCGTTGGAACTGACTGGTTGGCGATGGTTTTCTTGGTTTTTGCAGGTGAAATTCTGAATTCTAGATGCCGGCGTAGTTGCAAATTATGACCGCCAACCAATCCAATATGACCACCGCCGCCCCCTGGTTGCGCCTTTGCGTCACGGGCGGAATTGCCTGTGGCAAAAGCTTGGTGGGCACGCACCTGGCCGCGCTGGGTGTCGCCGTAATTGAGGCTGATGCGGTATGCCACGGCCTGATGCGCGCCGGCACGCCTTTGTTCCCGCAAATCGTGGCTGCTTTTGGCCGCGCGATCCTTGCGCCGGATGGTGAAATTGACCGCGTGGCATTGGGGCGGCGCGTGTTCGGCGACGCGGCGGCGCTCGCGCGACTGGATGCGCTCCTGCATCCGGCGGCGCGCAGCGCCATTGAGGCGTGGATCAGCGCGCGGCGCGCAGAAGTCCTCTGCAATATTGCTAAGGGGTGCCGCGACAATCAGCAATCGGCAATCGAAAATTCTGTCCAGGTGTGGTCAGGCGGCGTGGTGGCCATTGTCCCGCTATTGTATGAAACTGGCTGGGCGGCGGACTGGGATCGGGTGATTTGTGTGGGTGCGCCGGTTGCGCTGCAAAGGCAACGCTTGTGCGCCAAAGGATTGACGGAAAAGGAGGCAAACAATCGCCTGGCGGCCCAATGGCCGGTGGAAGATAAAATGAAATTGGCGGATTATGTGATTTTTAACGCAGGCACGCGTTTGTGTGCACAAAGGCAAACCGTCCAAGTTATGCAACAGATCGGAATACATGTGGAGAAAAGCGATGGAAGATAAACGGAATATGAACGAAAACAAAATGCGGCGTCCTGGACAGCCCTCACGCCATCCGCGTGGGCGGCCGGCAATGTCGAAAATTTACATGGATAACGGTGCCGTGCCGCCGATTCGGCACGGGCATGACAGCGCTCCGGTCAATATTCCGGACCATTCCGCCGCCGAGTCGTCCGCTGCCGGTTCAACCACGGAACAAGGCGGGCATAACGGCAATGTTTCCAATGGCACCATGCCGAATAATGCCGGGGTCACCCCGGCGCCCGCACCGCTGGCCACCGGCGGCCAGGGCAAGGACCGAACCTTGCATCTCTCGGAGCTCCAGCAGAAATCAGTTCCGGAGCTCAACGAACTGGCGTCCCGTTATCACTTGGTGGATCTTGGCGCCCTGCGCAAGCACGAGCTGATCTTTGAAATTCTCAAGGCCAACGCCTACCAGCATGGCACGATTTTCGGGAAAGGCGTGATCGAAATCCTGCAGGACGGCTTCGGCTTCCTGCGCTCGCCAAATTATAACTACCTGCCTTGCCCGGAAGACATTTATGTTTCGCCTTCGCAGATCCGGCGCTTTGCCCTGCGGACCGGCGATACGGTGGAAGGCGAGATCCGCTCACCCAAGGATAAGGAACGCTTTTTTGCGTTGTTGCGCGTGGACAAGGTGAATGGCAATGATCCGGAGAAGAGCGGCCGCAAGATTCCGTTTGAAAATCTGACTCCGCTTTTTCCCGAACGGCGGTTTATCCTGGAGCGCGAACAGGAGGAAGTATCCATGCGCGTCATGGATATATTTACGCCCATCGGTATGGGCCAGCGTGGTGTTATCGTGGCGCCACCGCGCACCGGCAAAACGGTGTTGTTGCAAAAAATCGCCAACAGTATTTCCAAGAATCATCCCGATGTTTATCTGGTGGTCATGCTGATTGACGAGCGGCCTGAGGAGGTTACTGATATGGAACGGCATACGAGCGCCCATGTATTGAGCTCGACTTTCGATGAACCCCCCGAGCGACATATCCAGGTGGCGGAAATGGTCATTGAGATGGCCAAGCGCATGGTGGAATGCGGGCGCGATGTCGTCATTCTGCTGGACAGCATCACGCGCCTGGCGCGGGCCTATAACACGATGGAACCGCACAGCGGCAAGATTCTTTCCGGTGGTGTGGATTCCAATGCCCTGCATAAGCCCAAACGGTTCTTCGGCGCCGCCCGTAATATTGAGGAAGGCGGCAGTTTAACCATCATTGCCACGGCCCTGGTGGACACTGGCAGTCGCATGGACGAGGTGATTTTTGAGGAATTCAAGGGCACGGGCAACATGGAGTTGAGCCTGGATCGGCACCTCGTTGACAAACGTGTTTTCCCGGCCATCAACATTGAAAAATCCGGCACGCGCAAAGAGGAGCTACTGCTGCATCCTGACGAGCTGAACAAGACCTGGATTCTACGCAAGGCCTTAAACGGCGTTCCGCCGGTTGAGACCATGGAGTTGGTGGTCAGCAAACTGAAAAAAACCAAGAGCAATGCCGAATTCTTAATGACGATGAAGGAATGAGCTATATTTAATGATTGAGTGCGAGTGTGATTTAGTGATTTAATACCAGACAGTTTGTGTGGGCGCGCATGCGTTGCATGCCAGCCGTCATTGAATCGGGTAATTGCGGAATCACTAAATAATCCGGGGGTGCCGTGAAGGTAAAAATTGAAAAATCAGGCCCGTGCCGCAAAATATTGCATGTGGATGTCCCGCTGGACACTGTGGCGGCGGAATATCAAACCGTGATCGCGGCGTTTGTTAAAAGCGCACGACTGCCGGGCTTCCGGCCGGGCCGGGCGCCACAGGCATTGGTTGAGCGCCGGTATGCCAAGGAAATTGACGAGGATGTGCGTGACGCCCTGGTCGGACGAACATACCCGGAGGCCTTGAAGCAGGCAGCTCTGGATCCCCTGGCAGTTTTGGACTTGGATGTCACGTTGAAACGCAATGCCCCCATGACCTATAAGGTCACGCTGGACGTTCCGCCCGAATTTAAGCTGCCGAAATACAAGGGCATCAGTCTCAAGGAAAACCCGGTTGATGTGTCCGATCCCGCCGTCCAGCAGGCGCTGGATGCTTGGCTCGAGCGCCTGGCACAGTTCGATGCGGTGGCGGACCGTGCCGTGCGCAAGGGCGACTTGGTGCAGGTCGATTACGAAGGCCGGTTTGACGGCAAACCTCTGTCCCTGCTCGGCAAGCATGTGACCGGCCTGGGGCAGGGTAAGGATTTCTGGGTCATGGCGGATGAAAACGCTTTTCTGCCCGGTTTTGATACCGGTCTGTTGGGGCTTTCTATCGGCGCCCAAAAAGAGTTAGCGGTTAATTTTCCGGCTGATTTCAAGGTTAATGAATTGGCTGGTAAGACCGCCATTTATCAGGTCCAGGTCAAGGCGATTCGGGAAAAGCGTCGTCCGGCATTGGATGCGGAGCTCTTTAAAAAAGCCGGGGTGGCATCCGAGGCCGAACTGCGCGGCAAGCTGAAAGAATCATTGCAGACCGAGGGCGCGCGCGCCGAAAAGTTAAGGCTTAAGGAAGAAATTGTCCGACACTTGCTGGCTAAAACCACGCTTGATCTACCCGAAACACTGGTTCAGGAAGAAACCCGCCATTTGTTTGCATCCTTGGTGCGCCAGAACTTGACGCGCGGCTTTTCCCGGGAGCAGGTCGAAGAAAAGAAAGCGGATCTGTTGACCGCGGCGACGAGCACGGCCACCGAGAAAGTCAAGGTTGGTTATATTCTGCACCGTATTGCCGAAGAAGAAAAAATTGTGGTGGAAGATGCGGAAGTGGATCAATTCCTTGAGACCATGGCCGCGCGCTATCGTATGCCGGTTGCGGAGCTGCGCAAGGAATTGGAGGCCAAACAGGAGATGGCTTCCATCCGGCACCAGGTGCGCATTGACAAGACGCTTGATTTTTTGCTGGCCAATGCCAAGATAAACGAAGATGGCTTTTTTAGCCGGTTAGTTGGCCGTCAGGAAGCACGTAAAGCATAGCGCGCGCAGCCTCCCGGGCAGCGTAATTCCGAAATAATAAATTAAAAACAGGAGCTATTATGGGCAGCCAAAATCAGATGCTGGTGCCGATGGTCGTGGAGCAAACCGGGCGCGGGGAACGCGCCTACGATATCTATTCGCGCTTGCTGAAGGACCGCATTATTTTCCTGGGCAGCCCCATCGGCGATGAAGTCAGCAGCCTGATTGTGGCCCAGATGCTGTTCCTGCAGGCGGAGGACGCCAACAAGGAAATCAGCTTCTACATCAATTCTCCCGGCGGTTCGGTGACGGCGGGTATGGCTATTTATGACACCATCCAGTTTTTAAAGTGCGATGTTGCCACCTACTGCGTTGGCCAGGCGGCCAGCATGGGTTCAATCCTGCTGGCGGCTGGGACGCCCGGCAAGCGTTTTTCGCTGCCCCATGCGCGGATCATGATGCATCAACCCTGGGGTGGCGCGCAGGGCGCGGCCTCTGATATCAGCATCCAGGCCCAGGAAATCCTGCGGACACGCGATGTGCTTAACGGCATTCTGGCCAGGCATACCGGCAAGTCAATCGAGACGGTTGCCAAGGATACCGACCGTGATTTTTTCATGTCGGCCGAGGAAGCCAAAAAATACGGCCTGCTGGATGAGGTCCTTGTCGGCAGGAAAGAAGTGAAAAAATAAAAACGCAGGACACTATACCGATTTTTTGCTGACATTTATGATTGGAAATGCGTGGTGACTGTGTGATTTCTTTGAGCATTGCATCGTGAATTGTATTGCGGCCATTCTGCATTCTAAATTATTAATTCTGCCTTTATTTTACCGGAGATCAACATGGCCAAGCGCACAACGCCAACTTGTTCTTTCTGCGGCCGTGCACGCAACCAGGTTAATCATTTGCTCATCGGCGGCTCGGGGGCCAACATCTGCGATGCATGCGTTGAGCTGAGTCGCAAGGTTTTGGGCGAGGAGGCGGCGGCCCAGGAAATTGTTGCGCCGAGAGACGCAGCCGCGGGCGCTGCGCTGCCGGCGCTCAAGGTTCCCAAGCCGCATGAAATCAAGGCGTTTTTGGATGAGTATGTGATTGGCCAGGAATACGCCAAGAAGGCGCTGGCGGTGGCCGTTCATAACCATTACAAGCGCCTCAATCAGGCTGCCCATTTTCCCAAGAACGATCCGCTTGCCAGCGTTGAAATTCAGAAAAGCAACATCCTGCTTATTGGCCCGACGGGTAGCGGCAAAACCCTTTTGGCGCGGACCCTGGCGCGGCTGCTCGATGTGCCGTTCAGTATTTCGGATGCCACCCCACTGACGGAGGCCGGTTATGTTGGCGAGGATGTTGAAAATGTGCTCCTGCGCCTGATCCAGGCCGCCAATATGGACGTGGCCCGCGCGGAACGGGGCATCGTGTATATTGACGAGATCGACAAAGTCGGACGCAAGGCCGAAAATGTTTCCATCACGCGCGATGTTTCCGGGGAGGGCGTGCAACAGGCCCTCTTGAAAATCCTGGAAGGCACCGTGGCCAATGTGCCGGCGCACGGCGGCCGCAAGCATCCCCAGGAGCAGTTTATCAAGATCAATACCGAGGGGATCCTTTTTATTTGCGGGGGCGCCTTTGTCGGGCTGGAGGATATTATCCGTCGCCGGGTGGGGTCGCGCGCGATCGGGTTCAGCCGGGTGCCCGTCAAAGAGGGGATAGGTGTGGCAGGGCGCCC
>CAYYBV010000104.1:0-6912 GCA_964469675.1 uncultured Verrucomicrobiota bacterium | reverse complement strand
AGTGGGCACGAACCGGCCCGGATCGGTGCCGCCGTAAAAAACGGCGTTGGTGGTCATGGCCGGCGGGAAAACCGGGTTCGGCAAGGGCGGCTCACCGGGTTTTAGCTCGCGGGTAATGGCCTCGGCGCCGCATAACTGGTAGTTGCCGAATTGCCAGCCGAAGTCATGCCCGCGCAATTCCGTGCCGCCGCACTTGCTGATCATTTCCTCGTCATACCAGTTCTGCCAGATGCCGCCCAATGGCGACAGCAGGGTGATGGCCAATGCCAGGGCCAGCACGATGCGGTGCTTGAAAAAACGTTCAAGGAAAGCCAGGCAAAACAAAAACCCGTAGCCAACCCAAATCGCGTAGATCGCCGTGGACTGGACGAACTGCACCTGGGCAATAAAGAGTGACTGGATATCGTGGGGCGGATTGAGCAGGATCATCATGCCCGGCCCGGTAACGACGAAGGCGAGGATTGTGGCCAGCAGCCAAGACCAGTGCCGGCGCCAGATTGAGCGGAAAAAGAAAATTGGTACCAGCGCCAGGAGCGGGATCGGGAATGGAAACTGGTCTTCCAGTTGGTTAAGAAATTCAACAAATTGGGTTATGAAGGCCTTGGGGTCCAGTGCGGGTGCCAGGGCCTGGTACTGCCCGCGGGTCACGGCATGGCGGAAGCCTTCAAAGGTCCGTGGATATCCCCAGTTAATGGGCGGGTTAAAATCGGAGGCTATAGGCATGTAAACGAACAATGAAAGGCCAAGGAGCATGAATAAAATCATTGGCACCAGGCGTTGCCATTCCGAGAAAATCTTACGGGTGAATACCCACATGATCAAGGGCGACAGCACCATGACGATGCTGACGGTAATCCAAAACTCCCGGCGGACGAATTGGCCGAAGGAATATGCCGGAAAAGCGATTTGTAAAAGCACAACCGCGCCGATAATCACCAGCCCGGCCACCAGGCAATCCCGGAAAAGGCGCCGGTCAGCCGCCCAGAAAATCATCATGAATCCCGGCACCATCAGCATGATTGGCTGGCAATTGGTGAAAGTCATGCCGAACAGTCCGGCAATCCAGTAGAGCCAGCGGTCCTCATGCGGCCGACGCAACCAGACATAAGCAAGCAGCAAGATCAGTACGTGCAGGAATGTGTTCAGGCTGTATACTTCGGCAATAACGCACTGGGACCAGATGAACGGACAGAACGCCAGAATCAATCCGGCCGCTATGCCGCTGGCCCAGCTTATAATTTTTTCCACCAGCGTGGCAGATTCAGGATCGTCCTCATGCCGGAATGTGCGCAGAAGGTCGCGGCCGGAACGGCTGATGAGTAGTGTGACCGTGGCGCAGCAGAGGGCGCCAAAAAAACCGGACATACAATTGACGGCCCAGGCCGGATTGGGATAGCCATTGTAGCGGACAAAAGAGAAAATGCGGCAAAATATCCAGCCTAGAATTGTCCAGAGTGGGTACCCGGGCGGGTGCGGCACGCCCAGATTGTCCGCGCCCGTGACCAGTTCGCCCGAGTCTTCCAGCGTGACGGTGGGCGCCTGGGTCAGAACATAAAAAACTTGTGCGATTATATAGGTGATGCCGAAGGCCAGCCAGTCATAGCGCTTGAAAAAGGGGCTGGGCTTGGGTGGCGCCGAATTTTGGGTGGCTGGTATTCCGTTGGCGGTTGGCGCCAATGTGGCCCGTTGATTCTGCCTGGCTTTCGCCATAAGATGCGACTCCTCGTGACCAAACTTCAAGACGGTAAACAAATTACAATCCTACAAATTTGCCTGGAGCAGGTCAATAGCCTAAATCCCGGTCCGCGTCGCTATTTTTCATTTTGACCCAAACGCCCGCATGGCGGTGGTTTGTCGTTCGAGCCAGGCGATGTCCATCGGGGCTGGCGCTCTAGGCGTTCGCGCTGCAACTCGCCGACGGGTTCGGGAACTGGTTCTACCTACCTACGAAACGGGCGCTTGCAGGCGGGTATTACAACGTCCTCAGTAAGTCCAACTGGGTCGGCCCCGAGGGGGCAAATGCTTATTGAGGAAACCGGCGCCGGCATCAATATGCTCTTTGCGGCGGAGGACTATCCTCGAACGCGGTGATACAGGCACAGCGGAGCGGATGCCGTTTGTGTTTGATGGGAATATGGATTCCGCCATGGCGGGATTCAGGCGGCGATAATTATCCACCAGACGCAGGTGCCAAATAAAATAATGTCTAAAATCAGGGGGATATCGGTAAGCAGAATATATTCAGGCTGGTCACCCTTGGCCTGGCGATAGACCAGGTCCAGGTAGCGAAAAATGCCGAAGATCACAAAAGGAATGGTAAAACTGAGGCGGGTGGTCTGAAACTTTGCTAGCGTGTCCGGCCATTGGGTGTAGATGGCGTAGGCGATGATGACCGCGCCAGCCATGATGGCGATCAGTTGATCGAAAAGCCGCTGGTCGGTGTCGTTCAGGCTTGGCCGGAGATTGGACAGTTGGTTTCCCTCCATCAGCCGTTTCTCATGCCGGCGTTTGCAGAGCGCCAGGAACAACGCCATCAGAAACGTGCAGATAAGCAGCCATGGCGAAATCGTAACGTTCACGGCAAAACCGCCGGCAATGGCCCGCAGGACAAAGCCCAGGGCGATGACGAACACATCCACCAGGGCCACATGCTTGAGCCATAACGTGTAAGTAATCTGCAAGGCCACATAGGCGCTGACCGTCAGTGTGAATTCCGGCGCCACCAGCCAGGACCCGCCCAGGCCGATGCCCAGCAGAATAAACGCAAAAGCCCAGGCCGATGCCACCGGGATTGCGCCCGACGCAATCGGCCGCAGATGCTTGACCGGGTGTGCGGCGTCGCGTTTGCGGTCAATAATGTCGTTGAAGATATACACGGCGCTGGATGTGATGCAAAACAGGGCCGTGGCCAGCAGCGCCCAGCCAAGCATGAGCGGCGAAAGTTGCTGCTGCTTGTCGCCCAGGGCAAAGAAAAACGCCGCCAGCACCACGATGTTTTTAGTCCATTGCCGGGGCCGCATAGCGCGCGCCAGATTCAGGAGCGTTGACCGGCGCGGGCTGGGCGCCTGCGGAGCGGGCGCACTGGTTATGGATGGTGGATTATTCATTATTAGCCCACGGCGGCGAATTGTTTTACGCCGGTTTCTTCATCTTCTGAAATCGGAAACGCAGGCGGATGACCATGCCGAGCGCTTCCCGGATGATGGCCGAATTCATCTTGGACTGGCCTGAGCGGCGGTCTTCAAAAATAATGGGCACCTCCACGATCCGGAAGCCGAGTTTCCAGGCGGTATGGGTCATTTCTATCTGGAACGAATACCCGTTGGAGCGGATGCGGTCCAGGTTGATGGCCTCCAGCACTTCGCGGCGATAGCACTTGTAGCCGCCGGTCGGATCGCTGAAAGGCATGCCGGTCAGCAGGCGGACATACAGGCTGGCGCCCTTGCTGAGGATCAGGCGGCTGAGCGGCCAGTTGACGATGCGGATGCCGTTGATGTAGCGGGACCCCAGGATAAGATCGGCATTGGCGGCGGCCTCGATAAATTTCGGCAGTTCCGTGGGGTTGTGTGAAAAATCGGCGTCCATTTCGAAGATATAGCTATACTGTCGCTCCAGGGCCCACTTGAACCCGGCGATATAGGCGCGGCCCAGGCCCTGCTTGTCCTGCTTGTGCAGGACATGCACGCGCGGGTCGGCCTGGACCATGGCGTCCGCCATGCGTCCGGTGCCGTCCGGCGAATTGTCGTCCACGAACAGGATATGGGCCTGCGGGCACGCCGCGAACACCGCCGCGGTGATCAGCCGGATATTTTCCGCCTCATTATATGTGGGAATGACAACCAGAATATCAGACATGCCGCAACTTTAAAGGAATGGCTGCAAATTGGCAAGCGCGATGCGCTGTGCCTGGTCAGCGCAGCACGGCGGTTTCTTGGAGCAGAGACGAAGCGGTGCGGATTGGGCCAAACGGATCGCGCGTGATCTTGGCCCATCTGTTGCGTCGTTGCGGGCGTTCCACACACGAGTACCGTCCTCGCCCGCAACGCCTTGCATCTGGGCCAAGCTAACGCGTTCCCGTTTTAATCCCGATGGCGAAACGCCCCGGGATGACCCAATCCGCGCCGCGCTTGCCATGCTGACGCCGACGTCACGGGTTATTTCATACGACATGAGATTGATATGATGTCCGTCGCTCCCATGGTCTGTTTTCAGGCCACTCTCATAGCAGAAGGTTTGAAAAATGTTCTGTCATTTCCTTGAACCCGCTCCCTTTTAAACACTTTCACTTTTTAGGGACACAGCCCTGGCCTTTTTGGGTTGCGCCGGGACAATCTGGGTATTATAGTTGAAAGCGCCCGTCGAGGATGCAACCATGAAATACAAATTCTGCACATACGGCGATCCGGTGCTCCGGCAGAAGGCGGAGGCTATCCGGCGCATAGATGGCGCCATCAAAACTCTCTCCGGAGATATGCTCCGGATCATGCAGGAACGCAAGGGCGTCGGCCTGGCGGCCCAACAGATTGGCCAGACCATCCAGATCTGTGTTATCGATATTCCGCCGGCTGTTGATGTTGCCGTGCCGGATGGCCCGCGCCTTAATCCAGACGTATCGTTGCCGCTGATTATGCTTAATCCGGTCCTGGTAGCCAAAAAAGGCGCCCAGCGCGATGCGGAAGGTTGCTTGAGCATCCCGGAAATATGGGAGTCGGTCAGCCGTGCTTTCGAGGTTACGGTGACTTTTCTCGATATGCAGGGTGTCCAGCGGGAACTGCATGCCCGCGGCCTGCTGGCCCGCGCAATTCAACACGAAATTGATCACCTGAATGGCGTGCTGTTCGTTGATCGGGTTTCGGCGGTGAAAAAAATTACCTTGGCAGGCAAACTCAAACGCCTGCGCAAAAAAAGTGAACTTGAGTTGGGCCTGGCCTGACCCAATTACGGATTGCTGGTTGCGGCTGGTGGATTGCCAGTGCCTTGTTCAGAGCTTGATAAATCTGGTGCTTGCTTCACGTCCGGCGGGATCGGTTTGGCGCCCTCCGGCCTTTGTCTGTTTTCTGCCTGTATTTTGCATTCAGCCTTCGGCATATTTTCTGCCGCCGGCCGGTGCCGCCGCAAAAACTCCTTGGCCAGCGCCCGGTAGGCCTGCGCGCCCGTGCCCCGCGGATCGTAAAGCATGATGGGCTGGCCAAAGCTCGGGGCTTCGCTCAGGCGAATTGTGCGCGGAATGGCCGTCTCGTACAAGCGTCCGCCGAAATGTTTTTTTACTTCCTCGATGACCTGGAGCGAGAGGCGGGTGCGGCCATCGAACATGGTCATGACAATGCCTTCCAGGGTCAGGCCGGGGTTGGCGCCGCTGGTGCGCAACTGCTCGATCATGCGGGTAATCATGCTCAGGCCCTCCAGCGCCAGGTATTCGCACTGGACGGGAATAATCATGGCGTGCGCCGCCGTGAGCGCATTGCTGGTGAGAATGCCGAGCGAGGGCGGACAGTCGATGAAAATATAGTTGTAGTGGTTCCCGGCCAGGAGCGGGACGAGGGCGTTCTTGAAACAGTGCAGGTAATGCTCGGAGCGGGCGATATCCACCTCGGCGCCGGCCAGGTCCAATTCGGAAGGAATCAAGTCCAGGTGCTTAACCACCGTGCCGATAATTTCTTCCTGGAGCGTGCTCTCGCCGAGCAGTGTGGCGTAGACGCTGTGGCCCGGTTGCTTCTCGATGCCCAGCGCGCTGGTGGCGTTGGCTTGCGGGTCAAGGTCGATGACCAGGACTTCCTGGCCGAGCGCGGCCAGGCAGGCGGCCAGGTTGATGACCGTCGTGGTTTTGCCCACGCCGCCCTTCTGGTTTGCAAAGGCTATGACCCGTGTTGTGCTCATTGTTTGTTGCTCAAGTTGATAAGATGTAGGTTGTTATTGCTCGTTATTGGCAATTGCAGGGCGAATTTCGTTTGAAAAAGGCGTCGGCGATTTTGGGCCGTCTGCGGGTTTGCCGCGCTTGCATGGACACAAGTCCAATGCTTCGCGCGGTGCGCCCACATGCGGCCCAAACTTGCCTTGCTTTTTCAAACCCCTTGACAAGCTCGGGGAACGAAATTCGTCCTGCGTTTACATGCCGCCCAATCTCCTCCGTTAGGGCCGGAGGAGGTCCAGGCAACATTTTTCCTGCTCATCTTTTCCATAAAAGCTCAATACACCCGGACAGCCTGCGGTCCACAGCCTACAGCCTATTTGACCTGTGCGGCGATCATGCCCGTTTTGCGCGCATAGGCAAAGAGCCCGCCGGCGCTGACCACCGGCATTACGGCGCCCAGCGACTTCAGCTTAAAGACCCGGCCGGACTTCACATGCACCAATTCCTCGCGGTCGAGCCGGATTTCGGCTTCGTCGCCGGTCTGGAAGATTGTTCGCAGACGGGTGGCTGTTTCACACGGGTATTGCTCGCCGGTGGCAATGGCATTGCGAAAAAATATTCGCGCATAGGACTCGGCCACGATTGCGCGGATGCCGGCGGCGCCCAGGGCAATGGGCGCATGCTCGCGCGAGGAGCCGCAGCCGAAGTTGCGCCCGGCCACGATGATGCCGTAGCCGGACTTGGTTTCCCCGGGCTTGACGAACGGCGGGTAGTCGGCCGGCAGGCCGCTCAAGGCCAGCGCGCCCAGCTTGCGGTATTCTTCCGGGATCGTGGGCACCAGGTTCAGGTGCTGGGCCGGAATGATCTGGTCCGTGTCAATATTGTCGCCGACAACGTAGACCAAGCTTCGGATAATTTTCGATTGCCGATTGCCGATTTTCGATTTCTGATTACCCATACATATTCCTATGAAGTTTAAGAAGCATTACGTTTAGCTGTTCGTCTGGAAGGCGATATTATGGCCAGGATTTCATTCGCTTCTGTCAGCAGGGGCTGAACCC
>CAYYBV010000103.1:3435-6914 GCA_964469675.1 uncultured Verrucomicrobiota bacterium | reverse complement strand
GGTCGGCGAAGCGATCGCGCGCGGCTTGCGCGCCGCGCGGCCAGATACGATTGCCGTGATCAGGCCCATGTCCGATGGCGGCGACGGACTGGTCGAGGTACTTGCCGAATTGCCTTCGGTCAAACGAATCGCAACTGTGACCCGCGACGCGCTTGGCCGGACGCTGATGGCTACCTGGCTGTTAACCCCCGAGTTTGCGATCATCGAAATGGCCCTGGCTTCCGGCCTGGCGCGGCTGCGCGGGGCACAAGAATACAGGCCACTTATTGCATCCAACGCCGGCACGGGACTGCTGGTCCGCGCCGCGCTCGAACACAACTGCCGGCATATTATCATAGGCCTGGGCGGCAGCGCCACGGTGGATGGCGGCTGCGGCATGGCCGCCACCCTGGGTTTCCGCATGCTGAATGCGTCCGGCCAACCCATTCCCGAAGGGGGCGGCACGCTGGGTAAACTGACCCACATCGCGAAGGACGGCACGGATCATCGTCTTGGGCATACGCGCTTTACGGGATTGATTGATGTTCAAAATCCTTTACTTGGCCCGCGCGGCGCCGCGCGCGTTTTTGCCACACAAAAAGGCGCCACCCCCGTTGAGGTCGAACAACTGGAATCCAACCTGGCGCACTGGGCCACGGTCGTAAGACGCGACCTGGGCAAAGACATTACCACACTGCCCGGCGGCGGGGCGGCTGGCGGCCTGGGCGCCGGCTGTGTCGCATTCCTCAATGCGACCCTGGAAAGTGGTGCCGCCTGGGTGGCCCGGCAAAACCGGTTGCAAGACGCCATGATGCAGGCCGACCTGGTAATTACTGGCGAAGGCAGACTGGATGAACAAACAGCGTTCGGCAAGGTGCCCGCATTTGTAGCGCGCATGGCTCAGACGCTCGGCAAACCGGTAGTCGCCCTGGGCGGCTCGGTGGCCGATGGTCTTAACCTGGCAAAGATTGGTATTGCGCGCTGCGTGGCCGTGACGCCGCCGGGCACATGCCTGGCAAAGGCCATGCGCGATGCAAAAAACAATCTTGCAAACGCCGCGGCCGAACTTATTATGAAAACGACTATTGGTGCAGTCTAAGCTGAATCGGTGCAGTGTCGGACCGGCGGCAAACATATAGCCAGAAAGCGCCCTCGGCCTGACCGCCTATATCTAAAACCACATGAAGGATGGATTCATGAGAAACATCTCGGTCATCGCCCCCGCCGGTAAAGCATTGGACACGGTGCGGCAGTTGTTATTCGCCCCGTTTAATCTGGTCAAATGGCTGGGGTTGGGCTTTACGGCATGGCTGGCGACGCTGACCGAAGGCCTGACGCTAAACTTTAACCCGATACCAAACAAAGCTTTCGATTCACCCGCCATCCAAAACACAATAGCCTGGATGCAGGCCCACCTGACTCTGGTAATTTCGGCAGGCATCGTGTTGGTTGGCGTGATCCTGACGATCACGCTGATAATGGCTTGGGCCAGTTGCCGCGGTAAATTCATGTTTCTGGATAACGTGCTCAATAACCGCGCGGAAATCCAGTCACCCTGGCACCGTTTCCGCCGCCAGGGCAATTCGTTGTTTTTGTTTTCCGTCTGTTTCGGCATCGCCACGCTGGTCGTCCTGGCTACCCTTGGACTCTTGCTCCTGTTCGTGGCCTGGCCGGATATCGGCCGCCACAATTTCGGCATCAACGCCTTGAGCGCAATCCTGCTGGGTATATTTTTCCTTGCAAGCTATATGATTGTTGTTGCCTGCCTGCTGGCATTTTTGAATGATTTTATCATCCCGCTCATGGTTGTGCGTGCCTGCCGAGTAATGACCGCCTGGGGGCTGTTTCTGGATATCTTCAAGGCCCACGCTGGCGCATTCGGATTGTATCTTTTATTCCGTCTCGTCTTGGCGCTGGTGGTTTCTACCGTCACGCTGTTGGCCTGCTGTTTCCTGTGTTGTACGGTCTTAATTCCCTATTTGGGAACGGTTATCCTTTTGCCCGTGCTTGTATTTTGGCGCAGTTACTCCGTGCACTTCCTGGAGCAGTTCGGAGAAAACTATCGAATGTTTGGCACGGGAACACCCCAATACATCAACGTCCAGCAGGAGCCGGAATGAAAGCGTGACGCCGGATAAGGAACAAGAACACAGAACAACCAACCATCTTCGGCATGCGCATAGGACTTGTATCCATGCGCGCGGCGCAAACCAGCAGGCAGGCCAAAATTGCCGGAGCCTTTGCCGACTTATCCGCCTTATGGCGGGACTGAATTAGAGCAACTTTGCCGAGGAACAGGTAACTATAACCATTATTGGACAACAGATTATGTCAATCGCTCATGATATTTTAGCCAAAGCAGTGACCATGGATGCTTCCGATGTGCATCTCAAGGCCAAGGCCCAGCCCTTCTTCCGGGTGCGTGGCACATTGATCGAAAGCAGTTTACCCAAGCTCAACGACGACGAACTTAAACACATTGTCCAGGACATCCTGCCGGCACATCTAAAAAACAGGGCGGAGCCCGACTTGGAAATGGATTTTTCGCATTACGAGGACGGGGTGGGCCGCTTTCGGGTAAATGTGTTCATGTCGCGCCACATCCCGACCATTGCATTCCGCTACGTCAAAACCCACATCCCCACCATCGAGGAACTGCACCTGCCACCCATCCTGGAAAGCCTGGCCTTGAAGGACAGCGGCGTCATCCTGCTGTGCGGCGCAACGAGCTCGGGCAAGTCAACCACGCTGGCAGCGTTGCTTGACTGTATCAACCGCCACCAGCGCTGCCGGATCATTACCGTGGAAGACCCGCTGGAATATATTTTCACCGACATGCAGTCGGTCATTACCCAGCGGGAGGTGGGTCTTGACACAACGTCATTCCATTCGGCGCTCAAGCATGTTCTGCGGCAGGATCCCGACGTCATCATGATCGGCGAAATGCGCGATCACACCAGCCTTTCCGTGTCGTTGAGCGCGGCGGAAACCGGCCACTTGGTGCTTTCAACCCTGCATGTCAACACGGCCGCCCAGTCTGTGCACCGGATTCTTGACTTCTTTCCCAACAATGAGCGCGACCAAGTCCGGATGACACTTGCCAGCAACCTGGCCGCCGTGCTTTGCCAGCGACTGGTACCGGCCAAGCAAGGCGGCGTAATGGCGGCCGTGGAGATCATGATCAACACACCTACCGTGCGCAAGTTAATCGCGGATAACAAGCTAGACGTCCTGCAATCCGCCATTGAAACTGGCACGGAAGACGGCATGCAAACGTTTAACCAGGCATTGCTCAAGATGATCAAGAGCGGCATCGTCACCGAATGTGACGGATTGGCCTGCTCCCCTAGTCCCGAACAGCTCAAGATGAACCTCCAAGGCATCTTTCTCGACGAAGATCGCCGCATCCTGGGCAAGTAACATTGCCGGACAAAAAACAAGGGCCGCCCCAATTTGCCGCTGCCATATCAGATGATACTGGGAAGACCACACACCGTCGC
>CAYYBV010000103.1:0-3425 GCA_964469675.1 uncultured Verrucomicrobiota bacterium | reverse complement strand
CACCGCAATGGCTTGTGGATGAATATGGGGATAAGCCTGCTCGTGTTCGCCATTGCCCTGGCGGTCTATCTTGCACAGAGCCGGCATCTCGCACGTCCCGAATACCGCTCGCGCACTGATCGCTCTTTCCTGCTAGGCGGCGACGAGCCGTGGTATCTGCTAACCACGCGTTCAATAGCACTGCGCGGGGATTACAACTTCTACCCCGACCTTGAGCAACACGGAACTATGGATTTTTGGAATCGCGACGTGACACCGGCAAAATATGGATACCAACGCAATTTAAAACTTGGCCGGGGCAAAGCGGCCACGCCAGAATTCTGGGACCAAAAGCGATACCCGATCGTGCGCATCGGACTGCCCATCCTGCTGGCACCGGCCTACCGTATCGGCTTGGCCTGGGACGGGCGCATTCGCCTGGTATGTGTATGGTGCCTTTGCGTTATCGGGGCATTGCTGGTGCAACAGATGTTCCTGGCCGGATACGAAATGACCAACAACCGGATGGCGGCACTGGCCGGCGCATTGGCTGGTGGTTTTTCTGTTCCGATCCTGCTTTACACAACGCAAATTTACACCGAGTTGCCGGCGGCACTGTTGCTGATGTTCGCCGCGCGGATGCTGTTCACTGCGGCGGGGCCGCCGGTATGGCGCGCGCTAGGCACCGGACTGGCCGTGGCGGCGTTGCCATGGTTGCACGACAAATATTACCTATTGGCCGCGCTGCTTATAACCGCAGGCGTGGGCCAGTGGCGCCACGCGCCGCGCCCGACCATAGCGGCGCTGCTCGCCCCCGCGCTCGCAACCTTGGGTTTGCAAGGCGCCTATTACTACTCGCTTCACCGGGTGATCTATCCTGTTACGGATCACGGTGCGCTTTCAATCAAAAACGGGCTCTGCCACGGATGGCTTGGCCTGCTGGTGGATCGTACCGACGGGTTATTCGTCTATTGGCCCACCGCGCTGGTGGCAGTCAGCGGACTGGTGATTCTATGGCACACGCACCGGAAAATCGGCGGGTGGCTCACCACGCTGGTGGCGACACATTGGCTGGCCATCGGTTTGTTCCCGGTGTGGACCGGCGGTCCGGTAGCTCCCCTGCGTTATTGGTTACCGGTAATCCCGCTGCTGGTTCTCGCTTCCACGGTGGCCCTGGCGTGCGTCAGAAAAAGAATTTTACTGATGATTATGCTGCTGTGTATGCTCCTGGGCATGAGCATTGGTTTCTACAATAGCGCACATCCCCGTCGCTGGTTTGGCAATGCCACGCCCCTGGCAAGCACGCAACCACGCATAGAACGGGGGTTGACCGGCATCTGGCAATTGCTGCCCGACTTAAAAAAAACAACGGGCCGGGATTATATAAAAGGCGTTCTCTGGGTTCTGATTTTGGGAGGCACCAGCCTGGTGCTTGGACGGCAATGTCTAAAACGGAGCGACCAAAATCATGACACCACCCCAGCATAACAAACCCGGGACACCGGCATCTGGCTGCTACCCTTTGAAGCCAGACGCCCTGATCACCATGCCGGCTGTTCCCAAAAAACAGCAAACAGGGCGGTAGACCACGGCGTAATCTTACCGCGCCTGTTTTATCAGGGTCAAACGATAAGCGCTCGCCAAAATCTATTGGACCGGCGCCAGCTTCGCTAATGGAACCACGTATTTATCAATATCCGCTTCAGTCCGGCAAGCACGGATCCCGCGGTGGAGCGACCATTTTTCGGTATGGGCAACCGTCTGGCCAGTAGCGAGTGTTATCAGCGGCCCCAAGCTTTCCAGCTCCAGGATCCGCTGATTAGCATACGTCTCAAAATTAACATCACTGTCCGGGTAAATCGCGCCAGGTATGCGCTTAAATCGCTTGACGAATAGCAGGCCGGCACGCAGATAGGCCACCCACCCTTCCCGGTGGGCAATACCAATTTTATTGGGCCTCCTGCTTGGATCCTGCCGGAACAGAATATATTTTTTCCCGATCGTCCAGCGCGAATCACTCAAATCCGTATAATCCCACAAGCTCCAGTTCTGACTGTTGGTCAGAAGGACCACCGGCACAACCTTTTTCGGCAGCGGAATAATAGCCATTCCACATTTGGCCATGACCGTCAACGCCCAGGGGGCCAGGGTAATGGCTCGCCGGCCTCTATTCGTCAGCCGATGCACGATAGCAACTTCATTCCGGTGATCGGCCAGGGTAATGTCCATGGTTTTTTGAACATGCGAGCACGGGCCGGGAGCCTGGATTGTGCGAATGCCGCCAGTGATCTTGTGTATTTCCAGCGGCGCGTTATCCAGTTCGTAAGATTTCGGGGTTTCTTCCGGCGCCACCCACAGCCGGTGGCCGCCGCGGATCATCCATTTCTTCTCACCGACGCCGCCCATCTGTTCCGGCATTTCGCCGAACACGTTTTGGGCGCCGATGAAACCAAAGCGCACAATGCGCGGACCAACATCCTGAGTGACAACAAGTTCAACCTGGCTGTTGCTTAAACGTATGTTGTGTTTCCAGCCCCGGTAAGCAATGGTTTCAACGTGCATAGCCCTCCTGTCTGATTTTTACCATGCCTGACACACCCCGCATCCCGCGGATCGCCCCTGCCCGAAAAATATCAAGTGCTTGCCCAATCGAAAACAGAGGCGCGGCAATGCTTAAAAAACTTGAGTTTTTGAGAGCTTGTAAGTAAATTATGTGTTTGTCAATCATCTTCCGGATCACGCATCGGAGAATTGTCCGCACTAAAGGAGATCGTCATGCATTCGCTGCCATCTGTAAAGCGCATAGACTTTGACGCGCTGGCCAAAGCCAAGCGATGTTTCGCGCCATCCAATCGGACGCTGGTCGGCCACGTGCCAACGATTGCGATCACACCCGTAGCTGATGGCCGCGCGGGCGCCTATGAAAGCAATGCCGCTGGCACCTGGCGCATGGCAGAAAAAGTAAGCCGCCTTATCCAGCAGCACGTGCAACTGCCTGACGGCACGCGCGTCCGAGTAATTATGGCGCCGGAAATCGTGTATGGCGCGCGCACCGGCGCGCGCGCCCAGGAAGTGTATGCCCGGGAAGGTGTCAGCGCCAATATCTGGGTCAGCCGCTCCTGGTCCTACAGCGACGAGCTGATGAGTGCCTGCCAGGGCCTGGGTTCGAGTGAATGGGTGCAGGCCGCCTACGGTCTCAACCAGACTGACCGCCCCGGGGCCGTGTGGCTTAAGGCGTTTTGCGCGGCCATGGATGAAAAAATGCGCCCGATTTTTTCAATTTACAATCCCGATCTCGAAACCGAGACAGGCGACCTGCCGCCTTACGTTGCCGAACGGATCCTGCGGTTCGCCCGCTGCGCCGCCGCCGTGGCTGAAATGCGCGGAAAAAACTACCTGTCCATCGGCGGCGTCTAAATGAGCATCCTCGCCTCCGACGTCCGCCC